>CBFGNA010000304.1:0-3965 GCA_965650045.1 uncultured Polaromonas sp. | reverse complement strand
CCGTAGTGCACGTTGAAGCCGTGGGCAAACACGAGCGAAGCGCCCTGCTTGATGTTGGGGGCGACATCGTTGGCGTAGACCGAACCGATCTGCTCATCGGGCAGCAGAATCATCACGACATCCGCGGATTTGACGGCATCGGCGACTTCAGCCACCTTGAGGCCGGCCTTCTCGACCTTGGGCCACGAAGCGCCGCCTTTGCGCAGGCCGACCACGACCTTGACGCCGCTGTCGTTCAGATTTTGCGCATGGGCATGGCCCTGGCTGCCGTAACCGATGATGGCCACGGTTTTGCCCTTGATCAGGCTCAGGTCGCAGTCTTTGTCGTAATAAACTTTCATTTCTCTCTCCGTAAATAGCGTTGATGGTTCTGGCGAAAATGCCCTTCGACAGGCTGAGGGCGAACGGTAAACACACATCGCCACTTCCGTCCGTTCGCGCCCCGCCTGTCGAAAACGCGCGCACGGACTACTGAAAAATCAGACCCTGAGAATCCTCTCGCCGCGGCCAATGCCGCTGGAGCCGGTGCGCACCGTTTCCAGGATCGCGCTGCGGTCAATCGCTTCCAGGAAGGCGTCGTTTTTGGACTGGTCCCCGGTCAATTCGATGGTGTAGCTTTTCTCCGTCACGTCGATGATCCGCCCGCGGAATATATCAGCCATGCGCTTCATCTCCTCGCGCTCCTTGCCGACAGCCCGGACCTTGACCATCATCAATTCGCGTTCGGTGTAAGCGCCTTCGGTCAGGTCCACCACTTTGACGACTTCAATGAGCCGATTCAGGTGTTTGGTGATCTGCTCGATCACGTCGTCCGACCCCGTGGTCTGGATGGTCATGCGCGACAGGCTGGCGTCCTCGGTGGGTGCGACGGTCAGGCTTTCGATGTTGTAGCCGCGGGCTGAGAACAGGCCCACCACGCGGGACAAGGCGCCCGGCTCGTTTTCGAGCAACACGGCAATGATGTGTTTCATAAGAAGATTCCTCTTTTCGCTGCCCTCCCCTGCGCACGGTAATGCGCAGGCTCGGCAGACAATAGATTCGTCAGGTGACGGTTAAAAAATGGTGTGCGCCGCTTACAGGTCTTCAGACCCGAGCAGCATTTCGGTGATGCCCTTGCCGGCCTGGACCATCGGGAACACGTTCTCGGTGGGGTCCGTGCGGAAGTCCATGAACACCGTGCGGTCCTTGAGCTTGCGCGCCTCGCGCAGCGCAGGCTCCACGTCCTCCGGTTTTTCGATCAGCATGCCGACGTGACCATAGGCCTCGGCCAGCTTCACGAAATTGGGCAGTGCGTCCATGTAGCTGCTGCTGTAGCGGCCGGCGTATTCGACTTCCTGCCACTGCCGCACCATGCCCAGGTAACGGTTGTTCAAGGAGATGACCTTGATCGGTGTGTTGTACTGCAGGCAGGTGGAGAGTTCCTGGATACACATCTGTACCGAACCTTCACCGGTGATGCAATACACCTCGCTGTCCGGCTTGGCCAGCTTGATGCCCATGGCGTAAGGGATGCCCACACCCATGGTGCCCAGACCGCCGGAGTTGATCCAGCGGCGCGGTTCGTCGAACTTGTAATACTGCGCCGCCCACATCTGGTGCTGGCCAACGTCGGACGTGATGTAGGTGTCAGCGTCTTTGGTCATGTTCCAGAGCGTTTCCACCACATACTGCGGCTTGATCACATCGCCCTTGCCAAGGCTGTACTTCATGCAGTCACGCTTGCGCCAGCCCTCGATGGTTTCCCACCAGCCGCCCAGCGCGTTGCTGTCGGGCTTGAGCCCGGATTCCCTGATCATCGCGATCAGTTCGGTCAGCACATCCTTGACATCGCCGACGATGGGAATGTCCACCCTGACGCGTTTGGAGATGCTCGACGGATCAATGTCGATGTGGATGATCTTGCGCTCGTTCTGCGCGAAGTGTTTTGGATTGCCGATCACGCGGTCATCGAAACGTGCACCGACAGCCAGCAGCACGTCGCAGTTCTGCATGGCATTGTTGGCTTCGATGGTGCCGTGCATGCCCAGCATGCCCAGGAATTTTTTGTCGCTGGCCGGATAAGCGCCCAGGCCCATCAGGGTATTGGTGCAGGGGTAGCCCAGCATGTCCACCAGGGTGCGCAGCTCCTGCGAAGCATTGCTCAGCAACACACCGCCGCCGGTGTAGATGTAAGGCCGTTTGGCCGCCATCAGCAGTTGCAACGCCTTGCGGATCTGGCCGCCGTGGCCCTTGCGCACCGGGTTGTAAGAGCGCATTTCAACGCTTTGCGGGTAACCGGTGTACATCACCTTGTTGAAGGACACGTCCTTGGGGATGTCCACCACCACCGGGCCGGGGCGTCCGCTACGGGCAATGTGGAAAGCCTTTTTCAAGGTCTCGGCCATCAGCCGCGCGTCCTTGACCAGGAAGTTGTGCTTGACGATGGGCCGCGTGATGCCGACGGTGTCGCACTCCTGGAAAGCGTCCAGGCCAATCGCATGCGTGGGCACCTGGCCGGTGATGATCACCATCGGGATGCTGTCCATATAGGCGGTGGCAATGCCCGTCACCGCGTTGGTCACGCCCGGCCCGGAAGTCACCAGCGCAACGCCAACCTCGCCGGTCGCGCGCGCATAACCGTCGGCGGCATGCACGGCCGCCTGCTCATGGCGCACCAGCACATGCTGAATGGTGTCCTGCTTGTAAAACGCGTCGTAAATATGCAGCACAGCGCCGCCCGGATAACCCCAGACGTGTTTGACGCCTTCGGCCTGCAGGGCCTTGATGAGGATTTCCGCGCCGCGGAGTTCTTGCGGGGTTGAGGGGGCAGAGGCTGCCGCCGCTGCCGAAGCGAGTTCGGCCTTTGTGATTTCCATGATGAACCTTTGTGAATTTCTCTAACGAAATACCTTGGGTGCCTCTTCACCCACTCTTGTGGAGTAGCGTCGAGACTTGAGGCCAGAACCATGGGCGGAAACATAAACCGCCGGGTCATGACCCGTTTGCTGTTTGAATTGCAGCGGAAATTATAGGGCAAGGCAGGCACGCGGCTGCGGACGGCCGTCAAGTCAGGCGACCACCGCTTGATGCGATAATTTTGCAGCAGTCAGATGCCGTGACAGGGCCAGCCGGGCCACGCGGGGCAGCCGCCTTATAAAAACAGTGCCGGGACAAACCGAAATCAACCGTTGGCCACCGAACAAGAACTTTCCGACTTCCTGAAAAGCGTTGAAAAACGCGCTTTCAAGCGCAGCGTTTACCACGTGCGGGACGACGAAGCCGCGCTGGACATCGTTCAGGACAGCATGATGAAGCTGGCGCAGCACTATGGCGACAAACCGGCCGCCGAGCTGCCCATGCTGTTTCAGCGCATCCTGTCCAACAGCACGCTGGACTGGTTTCGCCGGCGCAAGACACGCAATGCGCTGTTTTCCAACATGAGCGATTTTGAATCCGCCGGTGACGACGGGGATTTTGATCTGCTGGAGACGCTGGAATCCTCCGCCAACTCGGAAGGCACGGAAAGCGCCCAGGATGCAACGGAGCGGGCACAGATCCTGCGGCAGATCGAGGTTGAGATCAGGGAGCTGCCCGGGCGTCAACGGGAAGCCTTTCTCATGCGTTACTGGGAGGAGATGGACGTGGCTGAAACCGCTGCGGCCATGGGTTGCTCCGAAGGTAGCGTGAAAACGCATTGTTCACGCGCAGTCCATGCGCTCAGCAAGGCTTTGTCCGCCAGGGGAATCAAACTATGAACCGCTCACCACAAAACCGCACCGATATCCTGCAGGACCGCTACGGCCTGAAAGCTGCCTCTTACCTGTCGGCCGGCACAGCCGATTTGCCCTACGACATTTCCGAGCGTTTGCGGGCGGCCCGCACCCAGGCCGTGGCGGCGCGCCGTGTCGCCAGGACGCAATCGGCGCCAGCCGCCGCCAGCGCACGCAGCGGATCCACCCTGACTTGGGGTTCGGACGAAGGCTTCA
>CBFGNA010000303.1:0-3967 GCA_965650045.1 uncultured Polaromonas sp. | reverse complement strand
CCCGCCGCAAGGACGGACCGGTGCATTCGTTGCCGCTGCACCGCGCGGTGCTTGATGCAGTGATCGCCCACCAGCCCGACGAAGCGGAGACCGCCATCCGGGTGCTGATCGACGGCGCCAAGGAAGACATCGAGGAAGTGCTGGCCTCGCGCCGGCGGCTTCCCGTGCTGGGCGGCCCGGCACGGCAGCTCAAGGCTGCCTGAATCACACGCAAGACAAACAAGGAGACGCGGGTGCAAAAAGCTGTCGATACCTCGATTCGCTGGTTCTACAAGCTGCTGGAACTGCTGGTGGTGGTCTGCATGGTGGCCATGGTGGCCATGGTGTTTGGCAATGTGGTGCTGCGCTACGCTTTCAATTCCGGCATTTCGGTGTCGGACGAGATGTCGCGCTATTTTTTCATCTGGCTGACCTACATCGGCGCCATGCTGGCCATGTACGAAGGCGGGCATCTGGGCGTGGACACCCTGGTCAAGCACCTGCCGGTTCTCGGCAAGAAATTCTGCCTGTTCCTGAGTGAGGCGCTGATGCTGTTTTGCAATGTGCTGTTCTTCATGGGCACCTTCGAGATGCATGAGCTGCAGGTCAGCAATATCTCGCCGGTTGTGGGTATTTCCATGATCTGGATTTACGGCATTGGCTACATCGTCAGCGTGGTGATGGGCACCATCAATCTGAATGTGCTGTTCAGGCTGGTCACCGGACGCATCAGGGATGACGAACTGGTGCAGGTGATTGAGACCGAAGGCCTCGCCGATGTGGAAAAACAAATTCAGGGAAGCAAGGCATGATCCTTCGACAAGCTCAGGACACACGGGATGAAGCAGGCGCAAGGGGCACTTCACCATGACCGTCACCGTATTTATCCTCAGTCTGCTCGCCGCCATGGCCATCGGCATGCCGATTGCCTACGCGCTGCTGGTCTGCGGCGTCTCGCTGATGGGGTTTCTGGCCGCCACCAGCGGCCTCGTGCCTTTCGATAGCCAGATCCTGGCCCAGCGGTTTGTGGACGGGGCGGACAACTTCCCGCTGCTGGCCGTGCCGTTTTTCCTGCTGGCCGGCGAGTTCATGAACGCCGGCGGCATCAGCCGCCGCATTGTCAATCTCGCCATGGCCTGGGTCGGCCATTACCGGGGCGGCCTCGGTTATGTCACGGTGATTGCCGCAGTCATCATGGCTTCGCTGTCCGGTTCGGCGATTGCTGACACCGCTGCGCTGGCGGCGCTGCTGGTTCCCATGATGCGGGCCGCTGGCTACAACGTCGGCCGCGCCTCCGGGCTGATCGCTTCGGGGGGCATCATTGCGCCGGTGATTCCGCCGTCCATCGGCCTGATCATTTTTGGTGTGGCGGGCAACGTGTCCATCACGAAACTGTTTTTGGCCGGTATCGTGCCTGGGATCCTGATGGGCGCGGCCATCGGCCTGACCTGGTGGTGGATTGCGCGCAAGGAAAACGTGCCACCCGCTCCCAAACTCTCCATGGCCGGCCGCCTGCACATCACGGCCGAAGGCGGTTTTGCGCTGACCTTGCCGATTGTCATCATCGGTGGCATGAAGTTCGGCATCTTCACGCCGACCGAAGCGGCGGTGGTGGCGGCGGTTTACAGCTTTGTGGTCGGCATGTTCATCTACCGGGAGCTGAAGTGGTCAGAGCTCTACGGCCTGATCCTGGCGGCAGGCAAGACCACAGCCGTGGTGATGTTCCTGGTGGCCGCGGCCATGGTCAGCGCCTGGCTGATCACCGTGGCCAACATCCCGACCGAGGTCGCAGGCCTGATGGCGCCTTTCATGGGCAGCAAGATTTTGCTGATGCTGGTGATGATGGTGCTGATCGTGGTGGTGGGCACGGCACTGGATTTCACGCCCACGGTGCTGATCCTCACGCCGGTGCTGATGCCGGTGGTACTCAAGGCCGGCATCGACCCCGTCTATTTCGGCATCATGTTCATCATGAACAACGCCATCGGCCTGATCACGCCGCCGGTGGGCACGGTGCTCAACGTGGTCTGCGGCGTCGCCAAGATCAGCATGGATGACGCTTTCAAGGGCGTGCTGCCCTTTTTGATGGCGCAACTCGCCGTGCTTTTCCTGCTGGTGCTTTTCCCCTCCATCGTCACCGAGCCACTGAAATGGCTGATGCGCTGACAACCCTTTCCCAACCCTGTCGTTTTATATAAAAGGAGACAACCATGTTCAAACGCAGAACCCTGGCCCTCGCGGCCGCCGCCTTGCTCGTCGCCACCTCGTCGTTCGCGCAGTTTGCCGACCGCACGATCAAGTTCACCAATGGCGTCAACGAAGACCACCCGGTCGGCGTCGGCGTCAAGAAAATGCAGGAAGTGCTGGCCGCCAAGACCGGCGGCAAGATGAAAATCAATGCATTCTGGGGCGGCGCTGCCGGCGGCGACCTGCCGGCCACGCAGGCGCTGCGTGCCGGTACCCAGGAGATGGTCTGCACCTCCAGCTCGCCGCTGGTGGGCATCGTCAAGGAACTGGGGGCTTTTGACCTGCCTTTCCTGTTTGCCAACGAGAAGGAAGCCGATGCGGTGCTGGACGGCCCGGCAGGCGCCTACTTCAACAAGAAGCTCGAAGAAGCCGGCCTGATCAATCTGGCTTATTGGGAAAACGGTTTCCGCAACCTGACCAACAGCAAGCACCCGGTCGCCAAGGCGGAAGATTTTGAGGGCGTCAAGGTCCGCGTGATGCAGAACAACATCTTCCTGGACACCTTCAAGACACTGGGCACCAATGCCGTGCCCATGGCCTTTGGCGAGGTCTTCACCGCGCTGGAAACCAAGACCATCGACGGCCAGGAAAATCCGTTTGTGACCATCGAGACGTCCAAGTTCAGCGAGGTGCAGAAGTACCTGAGCGTGACCCGTCACGCCTACACCCCCTTCCTGATCCTCTACAGCAAGAAACTGTGGGACCAGCTCAACCCGCAGGAGCAAGCCGTGCTGCGTGAAGCCGCCATGGAAGGCCAGAAGGTGCAGCGTGCGGCCAACCGTGCGCTGAACGAAAAATCGCTGGCCAATCTCCGCAAAACCATGACCGTCAATGATGTGTCGCCAGCCGAACAAAAGCGCATGTTCGAGAAGGTCAAGCCTGTGTATGACAAAAACATCCCCACCATCGGCGCCGAACCCGTCAAGATGGTGATGGACGCACTGAAAAAGGTGCGGGGCGGCTGATTGAGGGCGCAAGCGCTGTGACCGTCCAGGCCGCAAGGGTTCACTCTTGCGGCCTTTTTTTCGGAGTTTTTCTTGAAAATCACCAAAGTTGAAACCCTGCGCCTCGCCGAGTTCCCCAACATCATCTGGGTCCGCATTTACACCGACGAAGGCTTGGTCGGACTGGGCGAAACCTTCATGGGCGCGCAGGCGGTGGAAGCCTACATCCACGAATGGGCTGGCCCCAAGCTGCTGGGCAAGGACCCGCTGGCCATCGAGGCGCGCAACCGCGAACTGACGGGGTATCTGGGCTGGCGTGGCTCCGGCGTCGAAACACGCGGCAACTCCGCCATCGACATCGCACTCTGGGACATTTTCGGCAAGGCGGCCGACATGCCGCTGTACACCGCGCTGGGCGGTAAAAGCCGCGACAGCATCCGCATCTACAACACCTGCGCCGGTTACCAGTACGTGCGCAGCACCGTCAACCAAAACACCGCCAACTGGGGCATAGGCGCAGCCAAAAAGGCCAACGCCGGCCCTTACGAAGACCTGGAGGGTTTTCTGCACCGGGCCGACGAACTGGCCGAATCCCTGCTGTCCGAAGGGGTGACGGCCATGAAAATCTGGCCCTTTGATCCTGCCGCCGAAAAAAGCGATGGTCAGTACATCAGCAACGCGGACCTCGATCTCGCGCTGGAGCCGTTTCGCAAGATCCGCAGCGCAGTCGGCGAGCAGATGGACATCATGGTGGAGTTCCACAGCCTGTGGCGGCTGCCGATGGCACAGAAGATCGC
>CBFGNA010000302.1:0-3984 GCA_965650045.1 uncultured Polaromonas sp. | reverse complement strand
CGCACCGGCGCGATCGTCAAGGGCCCCGTGCCCCTGCCGACCCGCATGAAGCGTTTTGACATCCTGCGTTCGCCCCACGTCAACAAGACGAGCCGCGACCAGCTGGAAATCCGCACGCACCAGCGTCTGATGGACATCGTGGACCCGACGGATAAAACCGTGGACGCCCTGATGAAGCTCGACCTGCCTGCTGGCGTGGACGTCGAAATCAAGCTGCAGTAAGCGAAATCGGGGTTTCGGCAACAGCCGGAATCCCCAAAACCGGGGGAAATAGCGTGAATTTGCCATTCCTGGCGGTCCGCGCTATACTCTCTGGCTGTCCAGAACTTGCGAAAGCCGGTTTTGGGCGGTTTTATTAACAGTCTTCCACACCAAAACGTCTGCGGCCAATTGAAGTCGCAGCGGTGGAAGTTACGAAAGAACACATCATGAGTCTGAGCAACTCCCTCGGGTTGCTGGGCCGCAAGGTTGGCATGATGCGTCTGTTCACTGATGATGGGGACACAGTTCCTGTCACGGTGGTGGATGTATCCAACAACCGCGTGACCCAGGTTAAAACCGAAGCAAATGACGGCTACGATGCCCTGCAAGTGGCATTCGGTGCGCGCAAAGCGTCGCGCATCACCAAGCCGGCCGCTGGCCACCTTGCGAAAGCAGGCGTTGAGGCCGGTGAAATCCTGAAAGAATTCCGCGTGACGGCTGACGTCGCAGGCAAATATGCCGCCGGCACCGTGGTGCCCGCCGCTGACGTGTTTGCAGTCGGCCAGAAGGTGGACGTGCAAGGCACCTCCATCGGTAAAGGCTATGCCGGCACCATCAAGCGTCACAAGATGAGCTCGCAGCGCGCGTCGCACGGTAACAGCCGTTCGCACAACGTGCCCGGCTCCATCGGTATGGCGCAGGATCCTGGCCGTGTGTTTCCTGGCAAACGCATGACGGGTCACCTCGGTGATGTCACCAAGACCAAGCAGAACCTCGACATCGTGCGCATTGACGAAGCCCGTCAACTGCTGATGATCCGCGGTGCTGTGCCTGGTTCCAAGGGTGGTTTTGTGACGGTTCGCGCCGCCATCAAGGCCAAACCAACAGCTGCCAAAGGAGCGAACTGATGCAGGTCGAACTCCTGAATGACCAGGGTCTGGCTTCGTCCAAGGTGGACGTGCCCGATACCGTGTTTGGTCGCGAATACAACGAGAGCCTGGTGCACCAGGTGGTCGTGGCCTTCCAGGCCAACGCCCGTCAAGGCACCCGTGCCCAGAAAGACCGTGAGCAGGTCCGCCACTCGACCAAGAAGCCTTTCAAGCAAAAGGGAACCGGTCGCGCCCGTGCGGGTATGACGTCTTCGCCACTGTGGCGCGGCGGCGGTCGTATTTTCCCGAACATGCCTGATGAAAACTTCACGCAGAAAATCAACAAGAAGATGTACCGCGCCGGCATGGCCTCCATCTTCTCCCAGCTGGCCCGTGAAGGTCGCCTGGCTGTGGTTGATTCGCTGACCGTGGACTCGCCCAAGACCAAGGTCCTGGCCGACAAGTTCAAGGCCATGAACCTCAAATCGGTGCTGGTGATCGCTGACGAAGTCGACGAGAACCTGTACCTGGCCTCCCGTAACCTGACCAACATTCTGGTGGTTGAGCCCCGTTACGCCGATCCGGTGTCGCTGGTTCACTTCAAGAAGGTCCTGGTCACCAAGGCTGCCATGGACAAACTCAAGGAGATGTTCGCATGAGCGCCGTGAACACCAAACCAAAATTCGACGAAGGCCGCCTGATGCAGGTGCTGGTCGCTCCCATCGTGTCTGAAAAGGCAACCATGGTCGCGGACAAGTCCAATGCCGTGCTGTTCAAGGTACTGCAGGACGCCACCAAGCCTGAAATCAAGGCTGCCGTGGAGCTGATGTTCAAGGTGGACGTCAAGGCCGTTTCCGTACTCAACCAAAAAGGCAAAACCAAGCGGTTTGGCAAGGGCACCGGCCGTCGCGACAACATTCGCAAGGCTTATGTGACGCTGAAGCCCGGTCAAGAGCTGAACATCGGTGGGGAGGCTGCGTAATCATGGCTGTCATCAAAATGAAACCCACCTCCCCCGGCATGCGCGGGATGGTGAAGATTTCCCGGGATCACCTGCACAAGGGTGAGCCTTACGCGCCGCTGCTGGAGCCGCAATTCCAGAGGTCCGGCCGTAACAACAACGGGCACATCACTGTTCGCCACAAGGGCGGCGGTCACAAGCACCACTACCGTGTGGTGGACTTCAAGCGCAACAAGGATGCCATTCCGGCCAAGGTCGAGCGTATCGAGTACGACCCCAACCGCACGGCCCACATTGCGCTGATCTGCTACGCCGACGGCGAGCGTGCCTACATCATCGCCCCGCGTGGCCTTGAAGTCGGCGCCACGCTGGTCAGCGGTGCGGAAGCCCCGATCCGTGTCGGCAACACCCTGCCGATCCGCAACATTCCTGTGGGCTCCACCATCCATTGCATCGAGATGCAAATCGGCAAGGGTGCGCAAATCGCCCGTTCCGCCGGCACCTCGGCAACGCTGCTGGCTCGCGAAGGCACTTACGCCCAGGTGCGCATGCGCTCCGGTGAGGTTCGCAAGATCCACATCGAATGCCGCGCCACCATCGGTGAAGTTGCCAACGAAGAACACAGCCTGCGCCGTCTCGGCAAGGCCGGTGTGAAGCGCTGGATGGGTATCCGCCCGACGGTTCGCGGTGTGGTCATGAATCCGGTCGATCACCCACACGGTGGCGGCGAAGGCAAGACCGGCGAAGGCCGCCATCCTGTCGATCCATGGGGTAACCTGACCAAGGGCTACCGCACCCGCAACAACAAGCGCACGCAAGTGATGATTGTTTCGCGTCGCAAGAAGTAAGGCTAACCCATGACACGTTCACTCAAAAAAGGTCCCTTTGTCGACCAGCACCTGGTAGCCAAGGCCGACAAGGCCGTTACCAACAAAGACAAAAAGCCGATCAAGACCTGGTCGCGCCGCTCCATGATCCTGCCCGAGTTCATCGGCCTGACCATCGCCGTGCACAACGGCAAGCAGCACGTCCCTGTCTACATCACCGATCAAATGGTTGGCCACAAGCTGGGCGAGTTTGCACTCACCCGGACTTTCAAAGGTCATCCGGCTGACAAAAAAGTTGTGAGAAAGTAAGGAAAGACCATGGAAACACGTGCAACCCTCCGGGGCGTTCGTCTGTCGGTCGACAAGGGCCGTCTGGTCGCCGACCTGATCCGCGGCAAAAAAGTGGATCAGGCGCTCAACATCCTGAACTTCACGCAGAAAAAAGCTGCGGGAATCATCAAGAAGGTGGTTGAGTCCGCTATTGCCAACGCTGAGCACAACGACGGCGCCGACATCGACGAACTGAAGGTGAAAACCATCTACGTCGAACAAGGCACCACGCTCAAGCGTTTCTCGGCGCGCGCCAAGGGCCGCGGCAACCGTATCAGCAAGCCCACGTGCCATGTGTACGTTGTGGTTGGCAATTAAGAAGGCAGACAGGATATGGGACAAAAAATCAACCCAACCGGGTTCCGCCTCGCGGTCAGCCGCAACTGGTCCAGCCGCTGGTACGCAAGCAACCGTGATTTCGCCGGCATGCTGGCCGAAGACATCAAGGTTCGCGATTACCTCAAGGCCAAACTGAAGAACGCTGCGGTGTCGCGCGTTCTGATCGAGCGTCCTGCCAAGAACGCCCGCATCACGATTTTCTCGGCACGTCCGGGCGTCGTGATCGGCAAAAAGGGCGAGGACATCGAGAACCTCAAGAAAGAACTGAGCCGCCAGCTGGGCGTGCCGGTCGCCGTGAACATCGAAGAAGTTCGCAAGCCTGAAATTGATGCCAAGCTGATCGCAGACAGCATCACCCAGCAGCTTGAAAAACGCATCATGTTCCGCCGTGCCATGAAGCGCGCCATGCAAAACGCCATGCGTCTGGGTGCCCTGGGCATCAAGATCATGTCGTCGG
>CBFGNA010000301.1:0-4014 GCA_965650045.1 uncultured Polaromonas sp. | reverse complement strand
CTCGATTCCCATCCTGTGCATCACGGGCCAGGCGCCGCGTGCACGCCTGCACAAGGAAGACTTCCAGGCGGTGGACATCGAATCGATTTCCAAGCCGGTGACCAAGTGGTCGGTCACCGTGCGCGAGCCGGCGCTGGTGCCGCGCGTGTTCCAGCAGGCCTTCCATGTGATGCGCTCGGGCCGCCCGGGCCCGGTGCTGATTGACCTGCCCTTCGATGTGCAAATGGGCGAGATCGAGTTCGACATCGACACCTATTCGCCGCTGCCGGTGTACAAGCCAGCGGCGACGCGCGCACAGATCGAGAAGGCGCTGACCATGCTCAACGAGGCCGACAAACCGCTGATCGTGGCCGGCGGCGGCATCATCAACGCCGACGCCTCGGAGCTGCTGGTGCAGTTCGCCGAGCTCACCGGCATCCCGGTGATCCCCACGCTGATGGGCTGGGGCGCGATTCCGGACAGCCATCCGCTGATGGCCGGCATGTGCGGTCTGCAGACCAGCCACCGCTATGGCAACGCCACCATGCTGGCCTCGGACTTCGTGATCGGTATCGGCAACCGCTGGGCCAATCGCCACACCGGCTCGGTCGAGGTCTACACCAGGGGCCGAAAGTTTGTGCACGTGGACATCGAGCCGACCCAGATCGGCCGCGTGTTTTCGCCCGACTTCGGCATCGTGTCGGATGCCAGGACCGCGCTGGAACTGTTTGTGGAAGTCGCCACCGAATGGGCGGCCCAGGGCAAACTGAAAGACCGCGGCGAGTGGGCCTCGGCCTGTCGTTACCGCAAGGGCACCATGCTGCGCAAGACCAACTACGACAGCGTGCCCATGAAACCGCAACGCGTCTACCAGTGCATGGTGCGCGCCTTCGGTGAAGACGTGTGTTACATCAGCACCATTGGCCTGTCGCAAATCGCCGGCGCGCAGTTCCTGCATGTCTACAAGCCGCGCCACTGGATCAACTGTGGCCAGGCCGGCCCGCTGGGCTGGACCGTGCCGGCCGCGCTGGGCGTGCGCGCGGCCGACCCGACCCGCAAGATCGTGGCGCTGTCGGGCGACTACGACTTCCAGTTCATGATCGAGGAGCTGGCCGTGGGCGCACAGTTCAGGCTGCCTTACATCCACATGGTGGTGAACAACTCCTACCTCGGCCTGATCCGCCAGGCGCAGCGCGGCTTCGAGATGGACTACTGCGTGCAGCTCGGTTTCGACAACATCAACACCGGCGAGGACGAGCCCGTCCGGGCCTACGGCGTGGACCATGTCAAGGTGGTCGAGGGCCTGGGCTGCAAGGCCATCCGTGTGCACCGGCAGGAAGAGCTGGCGCCGGCCATCCAGCAGGCCGAAGCCTGGATGAAGGAGTTCCAGGTGCCGGTGGTGATCGAGGTGATCCTGGAGCGCGTGACCAACATCGCCATGGGCACCGAGATCGACAACATCATCGAGTTCGAGGACCTGGCCGCCAGCCGAGACGATGCGCCCACCGCCGTGGCGGCGATGCTGGACTGAGGACGGGAAAATTCATGCCGAAATTCGCCGCCAACCTCAGCATGCTGTTCACCGAGCTGCCCTTCATGGAGCGCTTCGCCGCCGCGCGGGCCGCCGGCTTCGACGCCGTGGAGTATTTGTTCCCCTATGACTACAGCAAGGACGAGCTGGTCGCTGCGCTGAAAAACAACGGCCTGAAGCAGGTGCTGCACAACCTGCCGGCCGGCGACTGGGCTGGCGGCGAACGCGGCATTGCCTGTCATGCCGAGCGCACCGCAGAGTTTCGGGAAGGCGTCAACCGGGCCATCGACTACGCCACCGCCTTGGGCTGCCCGCAGGTCAACTGCCTGGCCGGCAGGTTGCCCGAAGGTGCCAGCAGCGCGCAGGCCCATGCCACGCTGGTGGCCAACCTGCGTTTTGCCGCGTCAGCGCTGAAGACCGCGGGCATCAGGCTGCTGATCGAGCCGATCAACACCTTCGACATTCCGGGTTTCTTCCTGTCGCGGACAGACCAGGCAATGGCCCTTCTCGATGAGGTCGATTCGCCCAATCTGTTTGTGCAGTACGACATCTACCATGCGCAGCGCATGGAGGGCGAGCTGGCCAACACGCTGAGCAAACACATGGCGCGCATAGGCCACATCCAGCTGGCCGACAACCCCGGACGCAACGAACCCGGAACCGGCGAGATCAACTACGCCTGGCTGTTCAGACACATGGATGCCATCGGCTACACCGGCTGGATCGGTTGTGAATACAAACCCAAAACCACCACCACCGAAGGCCTGGGCTGGCTGGCAGAAGCACAGACCTGAAAAATCCGGATGGACGCCGGGCTTCGTGGGCTGGGCACCATGGGTACGTCCAGTCCCTGCATGTGCTTGCGGCTGGCTCCACCTTTTTGGTCATCATTTCGGCGAAGTACCGCCGGAACCCGCATGCCTGAACCTGGCGCGGCAAGGCGCCCGGTTGCTCGGCGTCACCCTCCAGCAAACCGTCGTCGCCGCACAACCGATGCGGTCCTGCGTGGCACTGGGCCATGGCACAGCATCCTGTGATGCCGGAGACCTGAAGAACTACGCCGCAGCTGCGGGCAGGCTTTGCATGGCTGCGAAGTCCGGCAAGGCGGCGCTGGCAAAACCCGGGCAGTCGAGCGATGCGAGATGAATGCGGCCTTCCTGGATCTTCAGGCGGACCGCGCCGTGCGAGTATTCGTAGACATCGGGATGGTTGTTACGGAAAGCGGCCTGCTCTGCAGAAGGCAGGGCGGCCATGCCGTTGACGTAGTGATGGCCATTGCGCTCGACATGTTTGATGCCGAGCAGGTTCACCAGCGCGAGATCCTGCTGGACCGCGAGCCCCGCCTGCGTGGTGAGATCCTCGGCCGACATGAAGTAACGCGGCGCACCCTCCTCGCGGTTCCAGGCCGCGCAACGTGCGGCATTCAGGATGGACTTGTAAAACCCCTTGCAGGTCTTGGACGACACGCCCGCGTAGCCGCGCGCACGCGCTTGCACAAAGGTATCCAGTTCTCCGTCCGATTCATCGATGATCACCGGCTTGCCCAGACCGGCGCCACGCAGGTCCACGTCCAGCGCGACCTTGCGATTGATGGGCTGTTCGATGAACATGATGGAGTCATTGAGCCGCGCCAGCGCCGGTTCAGCGCGCATCGCCGCCAGCAACTCGGCCACACCCTGGGCGTCGTTGTACTGTTCGTTGCCATCCAGCGAGATGAAATAAGGCTGGGCCAGTGTGTCCAGCACCGAGGCGATGGCCGTCAGGCGCTCGACATCGGCCTTCACCTGCCCGCCAACCTTGAGTTTGTAGTAGCGGTGGCGATAGACATCGACCACCTGCTGGAAGGTCTCGGGAAGGCCGTCGTTGACCGGCTCGGTGATGTCGGCCGCCGTGATGGCATCGACCAGGCCGACGGTATGGCGCGCCTCGATCAATTCCGCAGGACGCAGGCTTGCCACGAAGGCGCCCATGTTCAAACCTTCCGCGTCGCCGCGTCCGCCCTGTATCCCTGCCGCGTTGTGGGTGATGGCTGCGTAAAACGACATGCCCGTGGCACGGCACAGGGCATCCAGCACGGCACGGTCTACCAGCGCCGGGCCGTAGCTGGCGAGCAGCGGGTTGTAACCCTGGCCCTGCGCAGCCCGCATGTGCGGCTCAAAATTGCGGGCGAAATGGCCGAAGGCGCTCGCCGGCGCCGCATCCGACAGATAGGCCGAGCGCGCCAGGCGCAACACGTCACGCAACTGCTCAAAATTGTCTTCGTTCGTGAGTGCCAGATTTTTGTCGAACCACTTGGGCGCCAGCAACTCTGCGGCCGCGCCCCAGGCCCAGCGACCGTCGGCCAGTTCAATGCGTGCCCGCACGAAGGCCTGCGGCGCCTCGCGCAGCGTCACCACGCCAAAGCGGAAGGGCATGCGAAGCGTGACCGGGCGTTCAAAAAGTTCGATGTCGCGGATGGCAAATGCCGGGGCGCTGCTCATGCTGTCAATTCTCCAGGGATTGCA
>CBFGNA010000300.1:0-4016 GCA_965650045.1 uncultured Polaromonas sp. | reverse complement strand
GCCCGCAACCTGGCCGCCCGCACCGTCGCCGCGATGGATGCCTGGTCTCGCACCGTGGCCCAGGCACGCGCCGACATCCGCATGTGGGAAGCAGCAAAAAGCGATCCCCGCGTGATGGCCGACCTCCGCGTGGCGATGGCCCGCCAGGAAGTGGACACCGATGACGTGGCGGTCGCAGTGGCCCCCTCTGCGGTTGAGCCTGCACCTGCAGCCGGGCTGACACCGCGGGCAGTTCGCGTAGGCGGCCCCGAGCTGCGCGCCTATCATCGCTACTACGTCTGAGACGCCTGAAACGTCTGAGCGGCACCGCTCAGCGGGCATGAAAAAAGCCACCGGATCGGTGGCTTTTTTTGTGCCCTGGCGATGGCCAGAACACCGGGGACTCAGGCGCAGGTCTTGCGCCGGGCCCACTGCAACAGAGGCGCCGCGGCCGGTCAGGCCGCCAGGCGCTGCTCGATCGCAGCTTTGGTCTCCTCCAGCTCTTTGGGCAGGTGATGTTCGAGTTGCTTGAAGAGGTCTGCGTGGAGCGCCAGCTCCTTGCGCCAGGCGTCCTTGTCCATGCTGGTGACGGTCCTGAACTGCTCGGCGCTGAAGTCCAGACCTTTCCAGTTGATGTCTTCATAACGTGGGCTGATGCCGGTGAAATGGTCCACGCCCTGGCCCTTGCCTTCGATCCGGTCGATCATCCACTTCAGCACGCGCATGTTCTCGCCGTAGCCGGGCCAGGCGAACTTGCCGTCTTCGCCCTTGCGGAACCAGTTGGCGGTGAAGATCTTTGGCGGCTTCGCGCCCGAGGCCTCCAGTTTCTTGCCGACATTGAGCCAGTGCTGAAAGTAGTCCGACATGTTGTAGCCGGCGAAGGCAATCATGGCGAAGGGGTCGCGGCGCACGACACCGACCTGGCCGGTGATGGCGGCGGTGGTTTCCGAACCCATGGTGGCCGCTGCGTAAACGCCTTCGACCCAGTTGCGGCCTTCGGTCACCAGCGGCACGGTGTTGGAGCGGCGGCCGCCGAAAATGAAAGCGTCGATGGGCACACCGGCCGGGTCGTCCCAAGCGGGGTCGAGGGCCGGGTTGTTGGTGGCGGCCACGGTGAAGCGCGAGTTCGGGTGTGCGGCCTTGGCGCCGGTCTCTTTCGCGATCTGCGGTGTCCAGTCCTTGCCCTGCCAGTCGATCAGGTGCGCCGGCAAGGCTTTGCCGGGCGCGTCCTGCTCCATGCCTTCCCACCAGACGTCGCCGTCGTCGGTCAGGCCGACGTTGGTGAAGATCACGTCGTGGTCCAGGCTCTTCAGGCAGTTCGGGTTGGTCAACATGTTGGTGCCGGGCGCCACGCCGAAATAGCCGGCTTCCGGGTTGATCGCGTACAGGCGGCCGTCCTTGCCGGGCTTGATCCAGGCGATGTCGTCGCCGATGGTCGTGACCTTCCAGCCTTCAAAGCCTGCCGGTGGCACCAGCATCGAAAAGTTGGTCTTGCCGCAGGCCGAGGGAAAAGCCGCTGCCACGTGGTATTTCTTGCCTTCGGGCGAGGTCACGCCGAGGATCAGCATGTGCTCGGCCAGCCAGCCTTCGTCGCGGCCCATGTTCGACGCAATGCGCAGCGCGAAACATTTCTTGCCCAGCAGCGCATTGCCACCGTAGCCGGAGCCGTAGGACCAGATCTCGCGGGTCTCGGGGTAATGCACGATGTATTTGGTTTTGTTGCACGGCCAAGTCACGTCTTTCTGACCCTCGGCCAGCGGCGCGCCCACGGTGTGCACGCAGGGGACAAACTCGCCGTCATCGCCCAGCACGTCAAACACGGCCCTGCCCATGCGCGTCATGATTTTCATGTTGACGCCGACATAGGGGCTGTCAGACAGCTCGATGCCGATGTGGGCAATCGGTGAGCCGAGCGGACCCATGGAGAACGGCACCACATACATGGTGCGGCCCTTCATGCAACCGTCAAACAGCGGCTGCAGCGTGGCGCGCATTTCGGCCGGGGCCATCCAGTTGTTGGTGGGGCCGGCATCTTCCTTCTTTTCCGAGCAGATGAAGGTGCGGTCCTCGACGCGGGCCACGTCGGTCGGGTCGGAGTTGGCCAGAAAGCTGTTCGGGCGCTTGGCTTCGTTGAGTTTTTTGAAGGTGCCGGCATCGACGAGCTGCTGGCACAGGCGCTGGTATTCCGCATCGCTGCCATCACACCAGTAGATGTTGTCGGGCTTGCACAGGGCCGCCATGTCGGCCACCCAGGCAATCAGCCGGGCGGGTTTGACGTAGCTGGGTGTATTGAGGTTCAGCCCTTGCATCGCGGGGTGGTTCATCGGAAGCTCCAAAGTTAAAAAAGCGTGATTTCGACAAGCGCCACCGCCTCTGCGCGCCTGTCGAAATGGCGCTTGATCCCGGCTCGCGACCTGAGGGAGAACCGGGTTCCGGCACTTCGGTATCAACGCACCGCCAATTCATTTTAAGAACTACGCCCGAAGTTACCGCGCAGGTACAGGCAAAACATATGCAAAACCCGCATGAGGTTATGCATTGCTGCAGTCTGGGGTGCGACAGCCCTGACCCCGGGGGCCGTAATGGCGTAGGGCGCGTCGCCGCACAAGCTGAAAGGACGAACAGCCGGGTCGCCTAGAATCTGCCGTGCCATTGCCCTTCTGCCTGTTCACGCCGCCAGCTTCCATGCCCCTGTCCATCATCGCCAAGCCGGTTAGCCCTCAGGCCTTGCCCGAGGGGCTGGATGCGATTTTCGTCATCCATGCCACCCGCTTCGTGGAGCGCCGACGGTTTATCGAAAAGCAAATGGCCGACCTGGGCTTGCCGTTCGAGTTTGTGCTCGACTTCGACGTTCCGGACATTCCCGACGCCTTGCGTCAACAGTTGTTCCGGGGCGACCAGCTCTCGCCAGCCCAGCAGTCGTGCGCACTCAAGCACTGGCAGGCTCACCGACTGATCGCGCAGCGTCAGTTGTCTCGGGCCCTGATTCTGGAAGACGATGTTATTTTTTCCCCGCAATTCTGGCCGGCCCTGAATGGCCTGATGAAGGAAGAACTGGCACTCGGCGATCCGCACGTTACTTTTCTGGGCTGCGGCGGGCACTATTACGTTCCGCATCAACAGATCCGCGCAGGGCAATGGCTCTATCCCCGGAACCAGGGCAAGTTCGCGGACTCTTACATCGTTTCGCAGGCGACAGTGCGCCGGCGGCTGGACTGGATAGAAGCGCATGGCATCACACAGCCCATCGACCACACCTTCGAACACATCGACAGGACGCTGGCCACACCGATGTTCTGGCTTGAGCCACCGGTGGTGGAGCAGGGCAGCCACAACGGAAAATTTCCATCCGCACTGGACAAGTCGCACCCGCTGTGGTTTCAGGCGCTGCAATTCCGCTGGAAAAAGCTGTGGCGCCGGCGGCGGCACGGTTAGGCAATCCGACATCTAACGTGGGACTTTTTATGACCGCCTTGCTTCAATCACCAGCCCAGATTCAACCACCTTTGATCACTTGGGCCCGGAATGCGGCGATATTTGCCGTTTGCGTGAACCTGTTTTCTACCGCGCTGGCAAATTTCGGTTTCCTGCTCTTTCTGCTGTTGTTCCTCTGGATTTGTTTGTCCAGCCATCGCCGGCACCTCGATACCAGCAACTTTCCGATGGGGGTGGCAATTGCCATCGCTATGTACATTGGCTGGCAGGTGGTTGGCATGGGGTATACGCAAGCGCCCATGTCCTCAGGCTGGAACAGCATCTTTTCTGATCGGAAGATTGTTTACATCCTTCCCCTGGCACTGCTTTTTTCCGACGAGGCGCCCAAGCGGCGTTTTCTTCTTGCTTTTTTGGCAACTTGTACGGCGGGCTTGCTCATGTCTTTTGTGTTGAAGACATTGGTGGCCCACCAAACGATAGCTTCTGGCGAAATATTCAAGCACATCGTCAGGTCCGGCGCACCAATGACGCCTGACAACATATTCAGGTCCTATGCCACGCAGAGCATGGCTTTTGCCTTGGCAACATTTGTCGCTTTGTGG
>CBFGNA010000299.1:0-4033 GCA_965650045.1 uncultured Polaromonas sp. | reverse complement strand
GTAGCCAGCCTGCGCCCCAAGCTGATGTCTCTTCGGGCAACCAGCTTTCACGGGGAAAACAAAGCGACTTCAAGTGGCAAAGAGCCTTGGAATATCGAACTGACCCAAACCATTGAGGTCGGACTGGCGACGAAACAAGTGCCTGCGGTGTCTTTGCAGGCAGTTGTAAAAATTGATCTTGTTGCGCTTGCGTCCAAGGCTGATGCGAAAGACCAGAAGGCGGAGTTCAACGGCAGCTATGAGGCAAAGTTTGACTATCCGCCTGAAGCTACAGAGGAAAAAATCAATCCCTTGTTCGACCAGGAGGCGTATCAGTATGTACTGGTCGCACAGGCTTTTCCCTTGGCCATGACGCATTTCCGTCGCGAGATGCAATCCATGGGGTTTGACGCTCGCGAACTGCCATTGGGTATTTGAGAGCAGCTTGTTGCTGGCAGCAGCATGCGCCCGAACCGTTGCCATTAGTGAGCGCAGCGCTGATTGACGGCTAGGGTTGCTTGGCGGGCGATGGCTCGGTGCATGATGCCCTAGGGTGAGGTGAATCATCGATGACTAAATCAAAACACCAACCAGCAGCCAAGCCCGGCAAGCCGATGCTCCTCTCCGGCGGCAACCCGCAAGTCCCCAAAGGCGAGGGCGATGCCCCGGTGCAGGCCTACCTCGCGGCCATGCCGGGCTGGAAACAGGCTGTCGGGCGCCGGCTAGACAAACTGATCGTTGCCAACGTGCCCGGCGTGCGCAAGGCCGTCAAATGGAACTCGCCCTTTTATGGCGTGGCGGGAGAAGAAGGGCCGGAGGGCTGGTTCCTGAGCTTTCACTGCTTCACCCACTATGTGAAGCTAACCTTCTTCCGCGGGCAGTCGCTGTCGCCGGTGCCGCCGGGGCGTCCAAAAGCCAGGACACGCGTTACCTCGACATCCGGGAGGACGCGGAGCTTGACGAAGCCCAGCTTGTTTCGTGGATCAAGCAGGCCAGCAAGTTGCCTGGCGAGAAGATGTGAACTCGTGCTTCCGTTCGCCCTTCGTCAAGCTCAGGGCGGGCTTCGACAGGCTCAGCCCGAACGGTGGGGAGCGGCTTCGACAGGCTCACCCCGAACGGGTGGGTATTCACGACGATGCAACCATGAAAAAGGAGCGCCCCATGAGCAAACCACCAGCCAAAACGAAGCAGGGCGAAGGGGCCGAATCCCCGTCGCAACTGATTGACGCCAAGATCAAGTCCCTGGACGACTGGCGCGGCAAAACGCTGGCGCATGTGCGCGAGCTGATCCAGCAGGCGGAGCCGGCGGTGGTCGAAGAGTGGAAGTGGAACATTCCGGTCTGGTCGCGGGACGGCATCATTTGCACGGGCGAGACTTACAAGGCCAAGGTCAAGCTGACTTTTGCCAAGGGCGCGTCGCTCAAAGACCCTGCGGGCTTTTTCAATTCCAGCCTGGAAGGCAACACGCGGCGCGCCATCGATCTGGCGGAGGGCGATGCCATCGACGAGGCTGCCTTCAAGGCGCTGATCCGGGCGGCGGCTGCGCTGAATGCAGCCAAGTCCTAGCCGGCTGCCGCTGGCTCAGGACATCAGCGGCGCAAAGTTCGAGGTGCGCCAGTATTCCCGGACTTGCTCCAGCCGGTCCTGGAACTCCCGGTAATCCAGCGGTTTGCCGATGTAGCTGTTGAGGCCGCCCGTGAGTTCGCGCACGGCGTCGGATTGCTCGCTGGCGGAGGTGAGCATGACCACCGGCACAAAAAACGTGCGCGGATCGTTGCGCATGCGCTGCAGCACCTGCAGGCCGTCCATCTTCGGCATGTTCAGGTCCAGCAGCACCAGCTCAGGCTGTTCCTCTGCGTTGCGGCCGCTGTAGCGTCCTTCACCCATCAGGTAGTCCAGCGCTTCCTGACCGTCGCGGGCCACCACGATGTGGTGGTCGATCCCGTTGTGTTCCAGGACCGTCAGCGTCAGTTCCAGGTGGTCGGGGTTGTCTTCAACCACCAGCATGGTCGGCTTTGTCATGAGCTTCCCTTGTTAGGAACTTTCAATATATACCTCTTATGGCCTATAAGTAAGGGGAGGATTACCGTGTGTGCTGCACCGCGCGCCGGTGCGCGCGCCCTCAGTTGACCATCACCAGCTTGCCCTTGACGCCGCGTGAGCCCATGTGGGCGTATGCGGCCTTGAGTTCGGCCATGGGCATGGTGCGGTCGATGACAGGTTTGATCTTGCCTTGTGCATACCACTGCGCCAGCTCGGCCATGGCGGCGGCACTGGCTTTGGGTTCGTTCTTGGCAAAGCCGCCCCAGAACACGCCGACGATGGACGCGCCCTTGAGCAGGGTCAGGTTCAGCGGCAGTGAGGGGATGGGGCCGGACGCAAAGCCGACCACCAGGTAACGCCCGCGCCAGGCGATGGAGCGGAAGGCCGGTTCGGCAAAATCGCCGCCCACCGGGTCGTAAATCACGTCGGGGCCCTTGCCGTCGGTCAGGGCCTTGATGGCCTCGCGCAGGTTCCCGGTGCTGTAGTTGATGGTGGCATCAGCGCCTATGGATGTGCACAGCGCGCACTTTTCGTCGGTCGATGCCGCTGCAATCACTTTGGCGCCCATGGCCTTGGCGATCTGGATGGCCGAGGTGCCGACGCCGCCGGCCGCGCCCAGCACCAGCACGGTTTCGCCGGCCTTGAGCTGCGCGCGGTCCACCAGCGCGTGGTGCGAGGTGGCGTAAATCATGATGAAGGCCGCGGCATCGACATACGAAAAACCGTCAGGCAGCGGCATGCACATGGCCGCCGGTGCGACGGTGTGGGTGGCAAAACCGCCGGTGCCCGCCAGGCAGGCGACGTTCTGGCCGACCTTCAGGTGTTTGACGCCCTCACCGACGGCCTGCACGATGCCGGCGTATTCGGAGCCGGGCACAAAAGGCAGCGGCGGCTTCATCTGGTACTTGTTCTGCACGATCAGCAGGTCGGGGAAGTTCAGGCTGGCGGCCTTGATTTCGATCAGCACCTCGCCGGCCTTGGGCGCGGGGGTGGGCAGTTCTTTCCAGGTCAGGGCGTCAACGCCGGTGGGGTCTTCACAAAGCCAGGCATGCATGGGGGTCTCCGTTGAGGTCAAGATCAAGTGAACACATCATAGGGATGTTGCCGAGCCAAATAGGCCGCGCGTTGTCCGGGTTTGTCACCCTTGAGACCTTAAAATCACGCCATGAAAATCCTGATCTGCAACGACGACGGCTACCAGGCCTCCGGCATCATCGCCCTGTACGAGGCCCTGAAAGACATCGCCGATGTCGAGGTCGTTGCCCCCGAGCAGAACAACAGCGCCAAATCCAACGCGCTGACCCTGCATTCGCCGATGTATGTGCAGACGGCGGCCAACGGGTTTCGCTACATCAACGGCACGCCGGCCGATTGTGTGCACATTGCGCTGACCGGGCTGCTCGGTTACCGGCCCGACCTGGTGGTCTCGGGCATCAACAACGGCGCCAACATGGGCGACGACACAATTTATTCGGGCACCGTCGGCGCGGCGATGGAAGGTTATCTGTTCGGCATTCCGTCGATTGCGTTTTCGCAGACCGAAAAAGGCTGGGCCCACATCGACGTGGCCGGCCGGCGCGCGCGTGAACTGGTGCAGCAGCTGATCCCTTCGCTGGAGAAAATCGCCGAGGGCGCCTTGCCGACGGTGGCGCCGTGGCTGCTCAACGTGAACATTCCCAACCTGCCCGAAGAGCAACTCAAGGGTTACAAGGTCTGCCGCCTGGGCCGGCGCCATGCGGCTGAGCGTGTGATCACGCAGACCAGCCCGCGCGGCGAGACCATGTACTGGATAGGCGGCGCGGGCCCGGCCAAGGAAGAGGGCGAAGGCACCGACTTCTTTGCGACCAAACACGGCTTTGTCGCCATCACGCCGCTGCAGGTGGACCTGACCGACCACGAGCGCCTGCCCTACTGGGCGCAGACGGCGGCCCAGCTCACGCACGGCCCTGCCGCCACGCCGGTCGCCGCAGGCCCGCGACACGCTCCGTGCGCTGATCTGCGACGCGGGAAT
>CBFGNA010000298.1:0-4047 GCA_965650045.1 uncultured Polaromonas sp. | reverse complement strand
GATTCAGCAGTATTTGGACCAATGACCCAGTATCCTGTTTCCCACTCGCGCCGATCACGGCTTACGCACCTGAGAACCTGCTTTCTCTCATCTTTCTCAACGACGTGAATGTCTTCAGCGATACGTGGCATATTTCCGCCCCTCGGTTATGTGTAAGGCTCAACTCTCGTTTCTCCCGCAAAAACTGCGGATAAAACTCTCCTGCGGTCAGATAGAGCGGCTTAGGTGTGAACCCCTTTCTTTTATATATCAAGAATTCAATCCGCCTGGATCCCATTGTCCTTCACCACCTTGGCCCAAGTATCGATCTGCTTGTCGATGAACACGCGCGCCGAGTCTGACGTGCCAACAGATGTCACGGCTTGAGCTTGCCGGCAACACCCAGCCCGTCATGACAAACTGTCCACCTGACGCAAAGCCAGCAACTCCTGCATCAATACCAACAGCGGCAAATGCTCAATGCCCCCTGACATGGGAAATGTGGCATTGGCACTGCTGACCACGATGCGGCGCGTGGCTGCCACGTCATCGCATGCCAGGTGGAAACCCCTGCTCACCGTAGGAGCGCTGGAGCGCTTGATTTCCACGGCCCAGACCTTGTTGCCGGGCAGTTCCAGCAGCAGGTCTATCTCGGCACCGACGGCCGTGCGGTAGTAGCTGGCCTGGGTTTGGGGTGGCACACAGGCCAGGAGGTTTTCAATGATCCAGCCTTCCCAGCTGCCGCCCACGACAGGATGCGCCAGCAACTCAGCCTGGCTGCCCAGGCCCAGAAGCGCATGCACCACGCCACTGTCACGCACGAACACCTTGGGCGCCTTGACGAGACGTTTGCTGGACTGCCGCGCCCAGGGTTCAAGCCGCCGGACCAGCAGCAGGTCGCACAGCAGATCCAGGTAACGTGCAATGGTCTGGCCGCTCACGCCCAGTGATGCCGCCAGGCGCGCGGCATTGAGCATTTGCGCCTGTTCGTAAGCCAGCATGGTCCAGAGGCGGCGCAGGGTTTGCGCCGGAATGCGGGGACCGAGCTGCGGTATGTCGCGCTCCAGGTAGGTCGTGATGAACTGCTGCCGCCAGCGCAGACTGGCAGCGTCACTGCGCGCCAGGTAGGAATCCGGAAAGCCGCCGCGCAACCACAGCGCGCCGGGGACGGCTGCTTCGGGCGCGGGAAGCTCGGTCACAACAAAAGGCCCGAGTTCGACATAGGCCAGCCGGCCGGCCAGGCTTTCTGACGACTGCGCCAGCAAGTCCATGCTGGCCGAGCCCAGCAGCAGGAACTGGGCGCCGCGCGCGCCGGCCCGGCGGCGCTGGTCAATCACGCCTCGCAACACGGCAAACAAGCCGGGCAGGCGCTGCACCTCGTCCAGCACCACCAGCCGATCCGCGTGCGCCGCAAAAAATGCCGACGGATCGCTGAGTTGGGCGATGTCGGCGGGCGCCTCAAGATCGAGGTAAAGCGCAGGCGGCCCGCCAGCGGTGACGGCCGGACTTCCTGCGATTTGATGCGCAAGCGTGGTCTTGCCGGCCTGACGTGGACCGAGAATGGCCACCGCGGGAAATTCCTGCAGATAATGCTGCAGAACCTGATGAATCTGGCGTTCAAACATCCCTGCAATTATTCCATGATCTGGAACAATTGCAAGGTTATTTGGATCCCCAACAAGCGACCGCAGTCGCTTCGGTCAATCAATCCGCCTTGATCCCGTTGTCTTTCACCACCTTGGCCCAGGTATCGATCTGCTTGTCGATGAAGACACGCGCCGAGTCGGACGAACCGCCGACAATTTCGATGCCCTGGGCGCTGAGCTTTTTGGCGATCTCGGGGTTTTTCAGCGCCTTGTTCACTTCTTCGTTCATGCGCTTGATCACCTCGGGCGGTGTTTTGGCCGGGGCGAGGATGGCCCACCAGGCCGGGGCGTCGAAACCGGCAAAACCGCTTTCGGCCACCGTGGGCACATTGGGCAACTCGGGGGAACGTTTGCTGGTGGTCACGGCCAGCGGACGCAGGCGACCGTTGTCGATGTGCGGCTTGGTCACGAAGACAGAGCCGATCGACAGTGCCACATGGCCGGCGACGGCGTCGGTCATCAGCGGGCCACCGCCCTTGTAAGGAATGTGCTGCCACTCGATGTTGCCGCTTTTGCTGAGCAGGGCCATCGCCAGGTGGCCCAGGCTGCCTGAGCCGATGCTGCCATAGTTGACATTTTTCTTGGCCTTGGCGGCTGCCACCACGTCGGCGAAGGTTTTGTATTCCGAACCGGAAAAGGTCGCCAGCACCATGGCCGAGGTGCCGATCAGCGTCACGGGCGTCAGGTCCTTGCGGGTATCGAATGGCAAGCCCGGAATCAGGCTGGGGTTCACGCCGTGGGTGTCGAACACAAAGGCAAAGGTGTAGCCGTCGGCTGGCGCTGCGGCCACGGCGGCCGTGCCGATGGAGCCGGAGGCGCCGCCCTTGTTTTCAACAATGATGTTTTGTCCCAGCTGCTGCGCGAGCGGCACCGCCAGAATGCGGGCCACCTGATCGACCGATCCGCCGGGCGGGAACACCGCGACAAACTTGATCGGCTGCTTGGTGGGCCACGTTTGAGCAAGCACACTCATGGAGGTGGCGCACAGTGTGGCGGCCGTGACGGCCAGGGCGGTTCGGGAAATCCAGTGTTTCATGGTGAAGCTGTCCTGCAAATAAAGTGAAGTCCAGTATCGGTAACCCGCCTGCTGAAAACCATAGCGGTTAACACTTAGCATGCTATCGATTCGAACGCGCATCACGCGTTTCGCGCAAAATCAGGCCATGGTCCGACCTTCCCAACTCCTGTACCCGCAGCGCGAACCCGCGCCCACCCGTCCTGCCGCCACCGTATTGCTGCTGCGCGATGGCCCGCAAGGCATCGAGGTGCTGATGACACGCCGCTCGATGACAGCCAGCTTCGCCCCAGGCGCCTATGTGTTTCCCGGCGGCGGCATCGATGCGGCCGACAGTGCGGCGCATGCGCAGTCCACGCGGCGCGCCACGCAAAGCGATCTGCACCTGACGCAAGCGATTGCGGCCATCCGCGAAAGTTTTGAAGAACTCGGCGTGCTGCTGGCCCGTCATGCGGATGGCAGCTACGCGACGACTGCCGACATTGCAGCTTTGGATCGCAAGGCTCCGTTTGCGGCGCAATGCCGCGAGCGCGGCCTGACCCTGGCTGGTGACCATGTGTTTGTGCTGGCGCACTGGATCACCGACCGCGATTTGTCGCGCCGATTCGATGTGCCCTTTCTGGTGGCGCGAATGCCGGATGGCCAGGAGCCTGTCGCCGATGAAGCCGAGCAGTTCGAACCCTGCTGGGTGCGGCCGGCTGACGCGCTGGCACGGCATGAGGCCGGTGGCTTCTTCATCATCTTTCCGACCATCCGCACGCTGCAAAGGCTCAAGCCCTTTGCAACGGTCGATGCCGTGCTGCAGGCCTGCGCGACCGAACAGCCGCTGTGGACCTCCTGCCCGCGCGCCGGCTTTCTCGAAGGCGCCGAAGCGCGCTACATGGAGCATGAAGCGCCGTACGGCGAACTCGCGCTGACCAGCCCCGACGGCCAGATGGTGCACACGCTGGACTGGCAGACCGCACAGCCGGTGGCGTTGCTGAAAAATGTCATGCGCCTGACCGCGCCCAACCCCGGCGTGATGACCGGCCCCGGCACCAACAGCTACCTGGTCGGCGACCCGAACACCGGCTACATCGCAATCGACCCGGGACCGGCTGACATGGATCATCTGGAACGGCTGTGGCGCGCCGCCGGTGGCGGCATCCGCATGATTGTCTGCACCCACTCGCACGCCGATCATTCGCCCGGCGCCAAGCCACTGCAGGCGATGTGCAGCGTGCCACCCCCCATCCTGGGGCTGCCGTCGGCGCCCACCGCACGTGCTGCCAGTCAGTTCACGCCTGACCGCTCGCTATCAAATCGGGAGCTGCTTTCCCTTACCAGTCAAGGGCTGGAGCCCGAAACGACCCATACCCTGAAGGTGATCCACACCCCGGGCCATGCTGCCAACCACCTGTGCCTGGT
>CBFGNA010000297.1:0-4055 GCA_965650045.1 uncultured Polaromonas sp. | reverse complement strand
GCGAACTGATGCGCCCCGACACCGGCAAGCTGCAAACACCGGTGGCACATCTGGTCTGCAACTTCGCCGAAGGCGTGGGCGGCAAGCCGGCCCTGCTGACGCATGACGACGTGACCACGCTGTTCCACGAGTTCGGCCACGGTCTGCACCACATGCTGACCCAGGTCAACGAGCGTGATGTGTCAGGCATCAGCGGCGTGGAATGGGACGCGGTCGAGCTGCCCAGCCAGTTCATGGAAAACTTCTGCTGGGAATGGGATGTGCTCAAACACATGACGGCCCACGTGGACACCGGCGCGCCGCTGCCGCGGGACCTGTTCGACAAGATGCTGGCGGCGAAGAATTTCCAGAGCGGCATGCAGACGCTGCGGCAGATCGAGTTTTCGCTGTTCGACATGTTGCTGCACACGCAATGGCAGCCGGGCGACGACGTGATGGCTTTGCTTGCGGGCGTGCGCGACGAGTTCGCCGTCATCACGCCGCCGCCGTACAGCCGCACTGCACACACATTCAGTCACATTTTTTCCGGCGGGTACGCCGCGGGTTATTACAGCTACAAATGGGCTGAAGTCCTCTCGGCCGACGCCTATGCAGCGTTTGAGGAAAGTGCCCAAAGCGCCACAGCCGCAGGTATAAACACCGATGACCAGGCCGTGTCAGGCACCGTTACGGTAGAAACTGGCAGAAAATACCGGCGAGCCATCCTGGAAGCCGGCGGCAGCCGGCCGGCCATGGAATCGTTCAAGGCCTTCCGGGGCCGCGAGCCTTCCATCGACGCGTTGCTGCGACACCAGGGCATGGCCTGAGACACCGAATTCTGGAGCACCACATGACATCCAACGCTATCAAATTTGCAGCAGCCGGCGCTTTACTGGTGCTGGCTACAGGCCTTTTTGCTTCGAATGTTTCAGCGCAGCAGGTGTTTCGCATCGTCGGGCCCGATGGCAAGGTGACGTTTTCAGACCAGCCGCCGGCGGCTTCCGCCAATACGCGGGTGACTGCAGCGTCGGTGGACGGCAACCGCGCGGTCGCCAACGCCTCGCTGCCCTTTGAGCTGCGCAAGGTCACCGGGCAATACCCGGTCACGCTGTACACCGGGGACAACTGCGGGCCCTGCAATTCCGCCCGGTCCATGCTCACCACGCGCGGCATTCCCTTCACGGAAAAAACCGTGACCACCAACGAGGACACCCAGGCGCTCAAGCGCTTGAGCGGCGAAAGTGTGCTGCCCTTTGCCACCATTGGCAGCCAGCAGCTCAAGGGCTTCTCCGATGCGGAATGGACGCAGTTCCTGGACGCCGCCGGTTATCCGAAGTCATCGGTGCTGCCGGCCAGCTATCGCCAGGCCGCTGCCACACCGCTGGTCGTGGTCGCTGCCCCCGCGGCCGCAACGTCGGCCCAGGCCGGTGCCCGCACCGCGGCGGCGCCAGCACCCGCACCGGTGCCCATCACGCCACGCGCGACGCCGGACAACCCGGCCGGCATCCGGTTCTGAGGGCGCGCCGCGTTCAGCGTGAACGCGGCAACCAGCCGAGACCGGCCGAAGTCGCTGCCCGCGGGCGGTATTCGCACCCGATCCAGCCATCCCAGCCACTGGCCAGGCTCACCTCGTCGATCACCGCAAACAGGTAGGGATAGTTCATCTCGCCAATGTCCGGCTCATGCCGCTCCGGCACACCGGCGATCTGGAAATGGCCGACGGCGCCCGTGGGCAGGTATTTGCGGATCTTCATGGCGACATCGCCCTCGACGATCTGGCAGTGGTACAGATCCATCTGCACCTTCAGGTTGGACGCGCCGACTTCGGCCAGGATTTCATGGGCATGGTCCTGGCGGTTCAAAAAGAAACGCGGCACGTCACGTGTGTTGATCGGTTCGATCAGCACATCGCGGCCGCGTTGTGCGGCCTCACCGGCGGCCCAGCGCAGGTTGGCGACGTAGGTCGGGCGCAAGTCTTCCCGCTCCTGTCCGGCAGCCACCAGCCCCGCCATCAGGTGAATGCGCGGGCAATCGAGCACCTCGGCGTAGTCCAGCGCCAGCCGAACGCCGGCCTGAAACTCCGCCTCGCGGCCGGGCAGCGCCGCCGTGCCGCGGTCACCCGTCTTCTCCCATGCGCTGGCGATGGAAGCTGCATCGGTGCCACCCGGCGGTGCATTGAACAGCACCTGCTTGAGCCCATGGGTCTTCAGGCGCGCCGCCAGTTCCCGGCGGTCAAAGCTGTAGGGAAACAGGAACTCCACCGCCTCAAAGCCATCGCGGGCCGCCGCCTCAAAGCGGTCCAGAAAGGGCAGTTCGGCATACATCATGGACAGGTTGGCGGCGAATTTCGGCATGGCACTCTTTGTAGAAAAATTTCCAGATTGCTATCAAATAAATAGCTTTTTGCGCTTGTAGGACAAGGGCTGGAGCCCGATTTGATGCATCAAGCGCCTACCAGCGCGCGCCAAAAACCCGGCGCAGCTCGTCAATTTGCGTTTCGCCCAGCGGCTCGGGCAAGGCGGCATCCAGGCACATCAGGCGCGCGGTTTCCTCCAGCTCTTCCAGCACAGCCATCGCGGCGGCGGGGCTGCTGTGCCACACATTGGGGCCCAGCCGCGCCAGCATCACGGCGCGCAAGGGCTTGCCCTGGCTGCCATAACGCGCGATCAGCTGGCCCACGGCGCCGGCCGCCGCGGGGTCGCCGGGCCGGTGGTAGGGAATCAGCGGGACATGACCGACCTTCATCACGAAATAAGGCGTGATGGGCGGCAGCAATTCTTCGCCCGTGCCGCGGCGCAGACTGAGCGCCACGCAGTGCGTGCTGTGGGTGTGGATCACGCAGCGTGTGGCCGGGTCAAAAGGCGCGGCCGCTGCGTAAATGCCGCGGTGCAGCGCAAGGGTCTTGCTGGCGATGTCGCCGCTGAGCTGCCTGCCGTCGGCGTCCAGCCGGGCCAGCCGCGCCGGGTCGAGAAAACCCAGGCAGGCGTCGGTCGGCGTGATCAGGAAACCGCCACCTTCGGACGCGTCCAGCTGCACACTGATATTGCCGGCCGAGGCATGGACATAAGCGCGGTCGAACAGGCTTTTGCCGACGCGGCAGATTTCTTCTCTGGCCTGATTTTCGGTGAGCAGGGTCATGCCAGCATCGTAAAGGCTTTGGTGAAGAAGTCGTCGGTGCCGAAGTTGCCCGACTTGAGCGCGAGATGCAGGCCCATTTCGTCAGCCAAGCCAGACGACCGCCGGGCCGCCCCAAGGTCGGCGACGCCCCCTTGGGGGGCATCCTTTGACCCTTCGACAGGCTCAGGACAGGCCAAGCTCAGGACGATCGGAGAAAGAAGTGCCGAGCGTGGGGGCAGTATTGAATGACACCAGGGCACACCGGGATCGATCTGCGGGCCGATCTGCAGCTGCGTGATGCCCAGCGCCTGCACACAGGCGCCCGAGGTTTCGCCGCCGGCGACGACCAGTTGGCGCACGCCAAGCTGAACCAGCCCGCGCGCCACGGCCGCCAGCGTTCGCTCGACCAGCGCGCCGGCTTCCTCCACACCGAGGCGGCCCTGCACCGACTTCACGCTACCGCTGTCGGCTGTTGAATACACCAGCAACGGACCCGTTGCCAGCAGCGGCTCGGCCCAGGCCAGCACCTCGGCCGCCACATCAGCGCCCGAGGCAATGCGCAGCGGGTCGATTGCCAGCGCCGGGTGGCCCTGCTTCATGAAGTCCAACACCTGCCGGTTGGTCGCCAGCGAGCAGCTGCCTGACACCACGGCACGCCAGCCACCCGCCGGCGGCAAGCGGCTGGCCTGGTCCGAGGGCGTGATGCCGAAGTTGGCCGGCAGCCCAATCGCCACGCCGGAACCAGCCGTGACCAGTGGCATGTCCTTGAGCGCAGGGCCCAGGCGCAGCAGATCCTCGTTGGACACCGCATCCACAATCGCCATGGTCACACCTTCGGCCTGCAACTGCGCCATGCGTTCGCGCACCGCGCCCTCGCCGCGCGCCACCTCCTTGTGGTCGATCAAACCGACTCGCCGCGTGGTCTGCGACTGCAGCACCCGCACCAGATTCGGGTCCTG
>CBFGNA010000296.1:0-4062 GCA_965650045.1 uncultured Polaromonas sp. | reverse complement strand
CGAAGCGGTCGGCTGGCGACAGACCTATCTGGGCCTGGCCCTGTTTTGCTGCCTGGCGATGCTGGCCCTGGCGCAACTGATGCGCCAGCGCCCACCGGCGCTGCAACCGGGTGCGGCCACGGCCCAGGGCGTGGTGGCCGGCGAGCGGCCCTTCGGCCTGAATGTTAGCCAGGCCCAGGCGCTGCTCTGTGTGGCCGGTGTGGCTTGCTGCGTCGCCATGGCCATGCCGCAGGTGCACATCGTGGCCTATTGCAGCGACCTGGGTTTTGGCGCGGCGCGCGGCGCGGAGATGCTCTCGCTGATGCTGGCCTGCGGCATCGTCAGCCGGCTGGTGTCGGGCGCCATCTGCGACCGCATCGGTGGCCTGCGCACGCTGCTCCTGGGTTCGGCGCTGCAGGGCGTGGCGCTGATGTTGTTTGTGCCCTTCGACGGGCTGGTGTCGCTGTACCTGATTTCGGCGCTGTTCGGCCTGTTCCAGGGCGGCATTGTGCCCAGCTACGCCATCATCGTGCGCGAACATTTCCCGGCCGCCGAAGCCGGTGCGCGCGTCGGCACCGTCATCATGTTCACCATGCTGGGCATGGCGCTGGGCGGCTGGATGTCGGGCAAGGTGTTTGACCTCACGGGTTCCTACAATGCAGCGTTTTTCAACGGCATTGCATGGAACCTGCTGAACTTCGGCATCGTGGTGTTTTTGTGGCGGCGCACACGCGCCCGGCGCGGCTTGCCTGCGCACGCGGTGCCATGAAGGCCGTCTCGATGCGGCTGTGTCACCGGCTTGCCGCAGCCGGGCTTGTCCTCACGCGCCGTGCCGCCAGGCTGCTGCTCCTTTTGTTGCTGCCCGCCTTCGCCTGCCATGCGCTGGAGATCCAGACGCGCAACCCCTTTCCCGAGGGTCCGACCGCCGGCGTGGCGCGGGAGCTGGTTTTGCAGGGCGAGGTGCTGCCCGGCGACGCCGACAAGCTGCTGCAGTGGATACGCAGCAAGCCGGCCGACGCCTGGCATGCCCTGGGCCGCGTCGATCTGGCCATCTCCGGTGGTGACGTGCGGGAGGCCCTGCGGCTGGGCGAATTGCTGGCGGGTTTGTACCCCCACATGGTGGTGCGTAGCGACTGCGCCGCGGCCTGCGCCATCGTCTGGCTGGCGGGCGCCTGGCGCGTTGTGCCCACCGGGAAAATCGGTCTTGAGCGGCCGCCCCCAGCCGTGCCCGCGCGCGTCGCGGCCGATGCACCGCCACCTTATGACCCGCTGCCTGACCAGTTGCGCGCCTACCTGCTCAAGCAGGGAGTGCCGCCGCCGCTGGCAGAGCGGGTGCTGTCCGGCAGCCCCGGGGCGGTTGACTGGTTGTCGGAAAAAGACATCAACCTCACCGGCGTCTGGCCGCCCTACTATTTCGAGAAGTTGCGGACCCACTGCCCGCTGCTGCTGAGCAGCACCGAGGGCTTTCATTCGCTCAGGCGCTGCGCCGCAGGCCTGGTGATCAGCCAGAAGGCGTTTGCCCTGGACCGGCTGCTGGACGGTGTGGACGACCGCTGGTGGAATGAGAACCGCGATATCTTCAAGAACGCGCCGAGGTGAGTGTGGCCCCCACGGTCGTTCGCTTATTCCGTTCGTCCTGAGCCTGTCGAAGGATGCCCCCCGAGGGGCGCATTTTTCCTTGGGACGGCCCGGCTGAAAAACTGGCCCCCACGGTCATTCACTTGTTCCGTTCGTCCTGAGCCTGTCGAAGGATGTCCCGCAATTGGGGCGGTGTTCAGTCGCGGCGCTAACATGGGTGCATGGGTTGCCGTCGGCGGCCTGATGAATTCAAGGAGTTGTTGTGCGATCCATTGTTTGTGCGGGTGTTTTATCTCTTGGCCTTGTGTCTGCTGCCTGGGCCCAGCCTGATGCGGCTGCGGCGGCCGCCGCGAAGGAGGCGGGCGCGTCGGTGACGGCCAGCGGGCTGGTTTACCGGCCGCTCAAGGAAGGCAGCGGCGCCAGCCCGGCCGCCAGCGACACGGTTCAGGTCCATTACCGTGGCCGCTTTCCGGGCGGCAAGGAGTTCGACAGCTCCTGGTCGCGCAACGAGCCGACCGAGTTTCCGCTGAACCGCGTCATCCCCTGCTGGACCGAGGGCGTGCAGAAAATGAAGGTCGGCGGCAAGGCCAAGCTGACCTGCCCGTCTGCGATTGCTTACGGTTCACGCGGTGCCGGCGGCGTGATCCCGCCGAACGCCACGCTGGAATTCGAGATCGAACTGTTGGCAATAAAGAAGTAGAGACCTGGCTTCGCCCGCCGATTTTCCGTTCGTCCTGAGCCTGTCGAAGGATGGCCTCCGCAGCCTCAGTCCCGCAGGCTGGCCGTGATCTCGTAAGAGCGCAGGCGCGCGGCGTGGTCGAAGATCTGCGAGGTGATCATCAGCTCGTCAGCGCCGGTGCGGTCCACAAAGGCCTGCAGTTGCCGTTTCACCGTGTCCGGTGCGCCGATGGCCGAACAGGTCAGCGTCTGCTCCAGGATGGCGCGTTCGGACGGGCTCAAGCGTTCTTCGTAACCGGGCACCGGCGGCTGCAGGCGCGAGGGCCGGCCGCTGCGCAGGTTCACAAAAGCCTGCTGCATCGACGAGGACAGCAGCCGCGCCTCGTCGTCGGTGTCGGCGGCAAACACATTGAAGCCCAGCATCACATGCGAGCGCTGCAACTGCGCCGAGGGGCGGAAGCGGCTGCGGTAAACCTCGATGGCCTGCATCATCTGCGCCGGCGCAAAGTGCGAGGCAAACGCAAACGGCAAGCCCAGTTGCGCCGCCAGTTGCGCGCCGAACAGGCTGGAGCCCAGAATCCACACCGGCACATTGAGCCCGGCGCCGGGCACGGCGCGCACGCGCTGGCCTTCCTGCACCGGCTGGAAGTAATGCATGAGTTCCACCACGTCCTGCGGGAACTCGTCGGGGTTGGCGTTCAGGTCGCGCCGCAGTGCGCGCGCCGTGGCCTGGTCGGAGCCGGGCGCGCGGCCCAGGCCCAGGTCGATGCGGCCGGGAAACAGCGATTCGAGCGTGCCGAACTGCTCGGCAATCACCAGCGGCGAATGATTCGGCAGCATGATGCCGCCGGCGCCCACGCGGATGCGCGAGGTGCCGCCCGCCACATGCGCCATCACCACCGCGGTGGCGGCGCTGGCGATGCCGGCCATGCCATGGTGTTCGGCTAGCCAGTAACGCTCAAAGCCCCAGCGTTCGGCATGCTGGGCCAGATCCAGCGTGTTGTGCAGGGACTGGGCAGCGTCGCTGCCCTCCACGATGGGGGACAGGTCGAGGACGGAAAAAGGGATCATTTTCTGCAGATGGGTCGCGCTGGCGGTTTATCAATCCCCCGGCGGGGCGGGTGTACCATTTGCCGGGCTGCCCCGCAGCCCTGCGCCACTTCCGGAGGCCCCATGCACGCCAACCAGCAAACCCTTGAAAAACTCTACAGCGCCTTCGCGCGGCTGGATTCAGCCACCATGGCCGAGTGTTACGCGCCCGACGCGAGCTTTGACGACGAGGCTTTTTCGCTGCGCGGCCACCGCGAGGTCACCGGCATGTGGCACATGCTGGCGGATGCCACCAAGGCCAAGGGGCGCGATGTCTGGAAGCTGGACTACAGAGGACTGGAAGCCGACGCTGCCACCGGCCAGGCGTATTGGGAGGCCGACTACCGCTTCAGCGCCACCGGCCGCATGGTGCACAACATCATCGACAGCCGCTTCACCTTCAACCCGCAGGGCCTGATCCAGACCCAGCGCGACCGCTTCGACTTCTGGTCCTGGTCGCGCCAGGCGCTGGGCACGCCCGGCCTGCTGCTGGGCTGGACGCCCTTCCTGCGCAGCAAGGTGCGCGCGACGGCTGCGGGCAACCTCCAGAAGTATTTGTCCGCCCGGCCCTGAACCCATCGACAAGGACACGCCATGGCCTCGACCCTGCCCGACAACTGGTTTGAAGGTTTTGAAGCGCGTGACTTCGAGGTCAACGGCACCTCCATCTTTGCGCGCTTCGGCGGCAATGCGCAGGGCCCGGCCCTGCTGCTGCTGCACGGCTTTCCGCAAAGCCAT
>CBFGNA010000295.1:0-4069 GCA_965650045.1 uncultured Polaromonas sp. | reverse complement strand
CTGCCAGCGCGGCCCCGCGGACTGCAACTACGCGCTGGACCAGATGTTGCTCGAGCTGCGCGGGGCACAATAGCCGCTTCGCTGTTGGCCGATTTCTTCCCATGCACACCACCGCCCTTGTTCTGTTTTCCGGAGGCCAGGACTCCACCACCTGCCTGGCCCAGGCACTGTCGAAATACGAACGCGTGGAGACCGTCGGTTTTGACTATGGCCAGCGCCACAGCGTCGAGCTGCAGGCGCGGCTGGTGGTGCTGCAGCAGATGCGTGCGCAATTCCCGCAATGGGCCGGCAAGCTGGGCGACGACCACGTGCTGGATCTGGCGGTGCTGGGCCAGGTCAGCGAGACCTCGCTGACACGCGACACGGCGTTCAAGATGGAAAGTTCCGGCCTGCCCAACACCTTTGTGCCCGGGCGCAACCTGCTGTTTCTGACCCTCGCCGCGGCGCTGGCCTACCGCCGTGATTTGCAGGTGCTGGTGACCGGCGTCTGCGAGACCGATTTTTCAGGTTATCCCGATTGCCGCGACGACACCATGAAAGCCATGCAGCTGGCGCTGTCGCTGGGCATGGACAAACGGTTCCTGATCGAGACGCCGCTGATGTGGATCGACAAGGCCGCGACCTGGGCCCTGGCGGAGTCGCTGGGTGGCCAGCCGCTAGTGGAACTGATCATCGAACACACCCACACCTGTTATCTGGGTGACCGCACGCACCGCCAGGCCTGGGGCTACGGCTGCGGCACGTGCCCGGCCTGCGCGCTGCGCGCGCGCGGGTATGCGGCCTACCGCGGTACCGCGCCGGCCTGACTTACGCGGGGTTGGCGCTTTCGCTGAGCGCAAATTGCGCCGGCATGCCATCGGGCTGCCGGTCCAGGTTCCAGCGTTTGTTGTGAAAAGGCGCAATGGAGGGGCGGTGTGCGATGGAAACAAGCGCACCATTTTGCTTCTGCACCTGGGCCACCAGCCGCTCGTAAAGAATTTTTTCGGCCTCTTCGTCGAGCGCGCTGGTGGCCTCGTCGGCAAACAGCCAGGCCGGCTTTTTCAGCAGGACACGCGCAATCGCCAGCCGCTGCTGCTCACCACCCGACAGTTTCTGGCTCCAGGCGTCCTGCGTGTCCAGGCTGCCCCGCAGTTGCGGCAGCAGCGCGTCGTCCAGCGCCTGGCGCAGCGCATCGTCGCTGTAAGTGGCAGCGGGTTGCGGGTAGGCGAGCGCATCGCGCAGGCGGCCGTCGGGAAAATACGGCCGCTGCGGGATGAACATTGTGTTGGCCGGCAGGCGGGTGGCGCCGCGGCTGAAGGGCCAGATGCCGGCGAAGGCGCGGAACAGGGTGGACTTGCCGCTGCCCGATGCACCCTTGATCAGGATGCGGTCACCGGCGCCTGCGCGCAGGCCAACGCCGTCAAGCAGCACCCTGCCGTCGGGCAGCGCGAGCGTCAGTTCCTGCACCTCCAGCGCCGCGCCGTGTTCCTGAGGTGCTATGAAATTCGTAGCTGCTTGCGCACGCTGGGAAAGGGCCAGAGCCTGAAAACTCTCTTCAAAACCGGTCAGGCGGTCGGTCGTGGCGCGCCAGGCCGCCAGGGTGGCGTAGTTGTCCACAAACCAGCTCAGCGAATCCTGGACCCGGCCGAAGGCCGACGAAATTTGCATCAGTTGACCGAGCTGGATGGCGCCGCTGAAAAAGCGCGGGGCGGCCACGATGAAGGGAAACACCACCGCCGCCTGGCCGAAAAAGTTGGTGAACCAGCTCAGGTTTTTCTGCTTGCGGGTCAGGCTCAGGTAGTTTTTCAGCACCGCGGAAAAGCGCGTGTCGAGCTGCGTGCGCTCCACCGCCTCGCCCTTGTCCAGCGCAATCGATTCGCTGTATTCGCGCACCCGGACCATGTGGTGGCGAAAGTCCGCCTCGTAGCGCTGCTGCAGGTAGTTGAGCCGGATTTGCGGCTTGCCGATGTAGTGGGCAATGACGCTGCCGACGGCGCAATAGAGCACGGCCATCCAGACCATGAACCCCGGAATATTGAAATGGTGACCGCCCAGCGTGAAGTCAAAGGGGCCCGACAGCGTCCACAGGATACCGACAAAACTCAGCAAGGTGACGACGGCATTGAGCAGGCCCATGCTCAGCGAGACGGTGTAGGAGGGAAACAGCATCAGGTCTTCCTGGATGCGCTGGTCGGGGTTGTCCGGTGTGGTGAGTTCGGGACCGCTGCGGGTGTAGCGCGCCAGTTCCATTTTGTAGAAGGCGTGATTGGACAGCCAGCGCTGCAGGTAGTGCGCGGTCATCCAGGCGCGCCAACGGATCTCCAGCAACTGCGTCAAATAAAAGCGGTAAACCGCGATGATGATGAAGGCAAAGGCCAGGTAGGTGAAGCGGCCCAGTTGCGTCCAGAACACCGGCTGGTTCTTTTCCTGGATGGCGTCGTAGAACACCCGGTTCCAGTCGTTGAGCAGCACCAGCATGTACACCGCGGCCAGATTGAGCAGCACGATGGCCAGCAACAGCCCGCGCGCGCGCCACTTGTCTTCGGACTGGAAGTAGGGCCGGGTCAGCGCCCAGGCCTTTTGGCAGAACTCCCTGAAACTGCCGCTGTTGTTGTCGTCGTTGTGGGTGGGCATGCAAGTCCTTGATGGGGCGGGAAAATGGCGTCAGTGTAGTGGGGTGGGCCGTGTCGCTTGCGCGAACCGTCATCTGACCAGCCGGCGCTAGGATGGTTCCATGAACCACGCTTCCTCCTCCCCGGCTGCCGAGGGCAGCATAGCCTGCACGGTGCAAGGCCCCTTGCTGCTCATCGCCATCAACCGCCCGGCCAAACGCAACGGCTTCACGCCGAAGATGTTCCGCGAACTCGGTGAGGCCTACACCCGCTTGGACGACGATCCGGCGCTGCGTGTCGGAGTGTTGCATGCCGTGGGCGAGCACTTCACCGCCGGGCTGGACCTGCCGACGATTGCGCCGCTGATGCAACGTGGTGAAAAAGCCGTGCCGCTGGGGCTGGTCGATCCGCTCAACCTCGGCATGGACGGTTACCGGCGCCGCAGCAAACCCATGGTGGTGGCGGTGCAGGGCATCACGTACACCTTGGGCATCGAGCTGATGCTGGCCGCCGACATCGTGGTGGCGGCGGATAACTGCCGTTTCTCGCAACTGGAAGTCAAGCGCGGCATCATGGCCACCGGCGGCGCCACCCTGCGCATGGCCGAACGTGCCGGCCTGGGCAACGCGCTGCTGCACCTGCTGACCGGCGACGAGTTCGGCAGCGCGGAAGCGCTCAGGCTGAACTTCGTGCAAAAAGTGGTGCCCGCTGAGCGAGTGATGGACGAGGCGCTGCGCATCGCCGAGGCCATTGCCGCGCAGGCGCCGCTGGCGGTGGTGGCCACGCGCAACAATGCCCTCAAAGCGGTGGAGCAGGGGCCGCTGGCCGCCATGCAGGACTTCATTGCGGTGCAGCAAGGCCTGTCGCGCAGTGAAGACGCGGCCGAAGGTGTGCGTTCGTTTGTGGAAAAACGGCCGGCGAAGTTTCAGGGGCGCTGACTGCGATACCGTTCGCCCCTGAGCTTGTCGAAGGGCCAGCCCCGGGGCTTCAACAGGCTCGGCCCGAACGGCGGGTGCTGAGACGGGTGAACGCCCTAGGACAGCTGGTTCGACACGCCGCTGACCACGTGGCCGGATGGCACGTGTTGCGAGGCGGAATCGACATGACCGGTCTGGTCGTCGAAGAAAAAGTCGGGTTCAAATTCGCGCAGAAATTCGCCCTTGGGCAGGCCGCCCAAAAACATGGCTTCATCGACCTCGATGTTCCAGTCCATCAGCGTGCGGATGGCACGTTCATGCGCCGGCGCGCTGCGCGCCGTGACCAGCGCCGTGCGTATGCGCATGCGCGAGGTGCCGACACTCTGCAGCCGGTGCAGCGCTTCGAGCAGCGGCTTGAACGGCCCTGCCAGCAGCGGCTGCGCGGCCTTGTCGCGTTCATGCGCCTGGAAGGCCGACAGGCCCTGGGCCTGGAACACACGTTCGGCCTCGTCGGAAAAAATCACGGCGTCGCCGTCGAAGGCAATGCGCACCTCGTGAGGG
>CBFGNA010000294.1:0-4069 GCA_965650045.1 uncultured Polaromonas sp. | reverse complement strand
TGCCCGACGCGCAGACCACCGTCAGCGCCACCAACATCATTGTCGAGGACGGTGCCACCGTCCATGGGGCGGTCTGGGCGCACGAGGTGGGCATGGTGAAGTCCGCATGAGGAAGTTCACCCGCCCGTTCACTCGTTTTCTGGCCGCGTGCTCACTGACCCTGGGCTTGGGGCACGCAATGGCCGCGGCGGCCCCGGCACTGGATCTGCGCGGCTACGCCGATGCCGGTGGGGCGATCACGGTGCTGCATGGCGGCAATGCGGTGGACCCCTACTTCGCCATGCAGGCTTTGCTGCTGGCGCATGACAACGGCATGGCCATCACCGGGCCTGCAGAAAAATTTGTCAACTGGCTGTTGCCACGCCAGAAACCGGACGGCACCTTTGACCGCTTTTGCCGCGATGCGGCCGGCAACTGGGCGGCCTGCCAGAGCGCGGATGCCGACGACTCGCTGCTGGCCATGTGGATGCGCCTGCTGGAGACCATGCCGGACAAGCTGGCCGGCAATGCCGCCTGGCAGAAGAGCCACACCATCAGCCAGGCGTCGCTGGCGCATTTGTTCCAGCCCTCGCGCGGCGTTTATATGGTGTCGCCGCTGGTGTTGCACGGTCTGTTCATGGACAACCTGGAAGTCTGGTCGCTCAAGAAACACAGCCGGCAGCCGGCGCAGCGCGCCGAAGCGGACAAGCTCGCACATGCCATTCACGCCACCTTCTGGAATCCGGTGGACAAGCGTTTCCTGGTATCCACCCAGCTGGAGCAGCGCGCCCAAAAGCCGGCGTTTTACCCCGACCATGTGGCCCAGGTGTTTCCCTTGCTGGTGGACTTCCCCCTGCTGCCCACGGACGCACGGCAGCACTACCGCGACTGGATGAAAAGCCACCGCGGCGAATGGCTCGCTCATGGCAAGACCGATTACCCGTGGGGCGTGCTGGCGGTGCTGGCGCTGCGCCAGAACGACCAGACCACGATGGGCTGCTGGCTGCGCGAGGCGACGCCGCTGCGGCATTCTGCGCGCTGGGCGGTGACCGATGAAACCGCTTACCAGTTGCTGGTCGGCCGGGGTTTGACTGCCGCCGCTGCGGACAGCGCCTGCACGTAGGCGCGCGCCCCTGTCCACCGGCCTTTTAGACCCCTATTTTTTTACAGGAAAACGCATGTTCAGAATTAGCTCATTTGTTGCCTTGCTGGGGGTCTTGCTCCCGGCTGCATCCGCCCTCGCGCAAAGCCAGCCGACCGTGCCCAACCAAGTCGGCATCGCGACCGCGCCGCCGGCCACCGAAGGCGCTCCTCCCCCGCGGAGCCTGGAACTCAGCGCCGGCGCGCAACGCCTCACCGCAGGCTTTGGCAACTGGCGCGACCTGACCTTGCGCGGCACCTATGGCACCGGCGCGCACGTGCTGCAGGGCGAGGTCTCTCAAAACCACCGTTTTGGCGAAAACGGCACCTTTGCCGGTGTCAGCGACACCTACACCTTCAATCCCGACTGGTATGGCTCGCTTGCAGTGGGGGTGGGTGACGGTGCTTTTTACCTGCCCAAAGTCCGCGTTGACGCCACGCTGTACCGCAAGTTTTTGCCCAAACGCAACCTGGTCGGCTCGGTGGGCGTGGGCTATTACGACGCGCCAACGGGTTACACCGACCGGAGCGTGTCTCTGGGCGCGGCTTATTACTTTGAGGCGCCCTGGATCGTCGAGGGGGGCGTGCGTTTCAACACCAGCAGCCCCGGTTCGATCAGAAGCCATCAGCAATTTGTGGCGCTGACCTACGGGCGCCACAAGCAGGATCTGGTCACCGGCCGTTATGGCTGGGGCAGTGAAGCGTATCTGGCGGTGGCCGCCGGCGCGCAGCTTGTCAACTTCGACAGCCACGAGGCCAGCCTGAGCTGGCGGCACTGGCTGAGCCCCACCACCGGCGTGGTGGTGGGCGCCAACCGCTATACCAATCCGTCGTATCGCCGAAGCGGCGTGAACATCGGCATCTTCCACGACTTCTGATTGACGCCATGAGCTCCAAAACCATTTCTGTCTCCGACGAAGCCCGCGAGCACGACCGGCTGTTCCATGCATCGTTCGCTGCGGTCAAGGCCGCCAGGGCGCGCAATGTGAAGGTGCGTCCGCACCGCGCCATCACGCCGCTCAAGGTCACGCCCTGGCTGCTGGCGCAGGCCATCGTCCTGCCCCTTGTGCTGTGCGGCCTGCTGTTCTGGGCCAAGCCGATGCTGCTGGCGTTCTGGCGCGCGTGCATCCTGTTCTGGTCGGCCGGACTGGACCTGCCTTTTGGGCTGTCCACGCGGCTCAACGAGGCGGGGCAATATGCGCTGGTGCTGGCCAACGTGCCCGGCGAAGTGCTGATGCCGGGCAAGATGACGCTGCTCGTCACCACCTTGGTGACGCTGCTGGGTTTTGTGCTGTCGCTGCGCATGCGCAATGCCGCGCTGCCGCTGAAGTACCCGCTGCGCATCGTCTGCACCGTGCAACTGATCGCACTGGCCTGGTTTTGGCTCACGCCGTCGGCCTTCCCTTACAGCATCGCACGGCACAGCGAGGAGCTGATGACCATTGGGTATGTGGTGATCCTGGCGACACCCCTGATGCTGGCAATGGGCTACTACATCCTGAACCAGGGCCTGCTGTCCAAGCTGTTTCACACCGCGCTGATCCTGCTGTTCCTCATCCTCATGGTGCCGCACCAGGTGCTGGCGCAGGCGTTCATCATGCAGCACCTGTCGGTGGTGTTCATGCCGGTGCTCTATATCTGCTTTGGCGCCGTTTTTGACGCGCTGGTGTTTGTCGCGCTGTATTCCTGGGCGGTCAGCAAGGCCCCGAAGGATGCGACGGTCTGATTCGGGCGCGAGCCTCAGTAACGCACCGTACAGACTTCCAGCGCGTTCAGGCCGTGATCGGTGATGACATAGCCGCCACTGCCATCGGCGTCGAGAAAGCCGTGTTTTTGCAACGAAGCCACGGTCTTCAGGCCATGCGCACGGGTTTTGTGTGGCTGGGGCTGTTTGCGTTCCGAGGGCGCAAGCGCCACGATGCGAAAGCCGTAACGTGCATCTTCCAGGCACTCGTACTGCTTGTAGGTCAGGGTCTTGAGGGGCAGGGCGCCTGTGGTGGTGCCGCTCCATTCAAATTCGGGCGGCGCGTAACTGACCTGGTAGGACGTGTCGTCCTGGGCGGCCTGGGGGGACGGGGTCGTATCGGCCTTGCGCCGCGTCCTGCGCAGCCAGGTAAAGGCGATCAGGCCCAGCAGGACCAGGAAAACAAGCACAACCACCACGGATTCCACAACGCGCCTTTCAGTCTAGGCTTTGATTATCGACAAAAACGCCGGGGCTGTTCCCGGGTGGCGGCCGGGCGCCGCAGGGATGCAGGTTCAGCGCTCACTGACAATGATCTCGTAATGCGCATCGCCCATATAGCGTTCGGTGCCAAAGCCGGCGCGTATGGCGGCCTGCTCTGCCGCCTCCCACTGGTCGGCCAGCAACTGTTCGGCAGGGCTCAAATCCCAGGGGCGCTCCTGTTCGCCGTGGGCCGCCAGCAACCTGAGCCAGGCGCGGTAGACCGGGACCACCAGCTGCGCATCGCCGAGCGAAGCTTCCAGTGCCTCGCGAAAGCGTTGTGCGGCGGCTGTGCGCTCCGCATCGCTGACATCGTCGGTGTGAAAGATCCTGAGTGTGTAGGTCATGGGGCAAGTCTATCGCTGCGCATTTTTTGAATTAATTTCGTTACTCATCTTGCATTAGCAGTGGAGACTTTTGAAAAGCGCCTCCGTACCATCGGACTCTTTTGAAGGAACCCTCATGGCACTGCAATCACCGTTCTTCGGCAAGCGCGACAACGAACCCACCAGCCTGCGTCACGGCAGTCCCAATCCGAATCCCTATGCCAACCATGGCACCCCGGCCGCACCCGCGGCTTCTGCCGCTGCCAGCGCGCCGGCCACCGCGGCTTCCGCGAACACGGCATCGGCCACCGGCAGCGCGGCCCGCGAAGGCGGCAGCAAGCTGACGGTCGGCCCCAACATCAAGCTCAAGGGCGTCGAGATCACCGACTGCGACACGCTG
>CBFGNA010000293.1:0-4071 GCA_965650045.1 uncultured Polaromonas sp. | reverse complement strand
GCCGAGCTCGACGCCTGAGGATCAGTGCGCGCCGGCGAAGTTGAGCCCGACGACGCCGAAGACGATCAGCGCCAGCGAGATCACCTTGAGCGGGCTGACCTGCTCACCGAGGAACATCGTGCCGATGACCGCCACCGCGGCCAACAAGACGCTGCTGCTGGCCCGGCTGGATGGCCTGGCCGCCAAGGCCGATACCCAGGTCTTCGGCGCCAACGGTGTGATGCCGGAGGCGCGAGCCACGGTGGTGCAGCTCAACGCCTTGTTGGCCGAAGCCCGGACCAGCCTGAAAAAGGTCGATGCGGTGCTGGTCGAGGCCCAAGCCGTGGGCGCCAATGCGCGCGCCGCCACCGATGACCTGGGCAGCCTGCGCGGCGAGGTCGAGTCCAGCCTGCGCAAGGTGGACAGCCTCATCAACGAAGTCAACCGCAAGTGGCCTTTTGCCCGCGATACCGAGATCAAGCTGCCATGAATGTTTCTGTCAAAACGCTGCTTCCGGCAGGCTTGCTGGTGCTCGTGCTGGCCGCCTGCAGCAGCGGCCCCCAACCTGCCGACTGGCAGCTTGAAGCCAAAACCGCCAGCGAACGTGCCGTCAGCGCCTGGATGGAGGGCGATACGCGCGTGGAAGCGGTGGAGTTTTCACGCGCACGCAGCGAAGTGGCCAGCACCGGCCGCGTGGACCTGATCGCCCGCATGGAATTGCTGCGCTGCGCCAGCCGCACCGCCAGCCTGGTGCTGGAGCCTTGCGCCGCTTTCGAGCGCCTGCGCGCCGATGCGCCGGCGGCCGAACGCGCCTATGCCGATTACCTGGCGGGGCGGCTGCAGCCGCAGGACCTGGCTTTGCTGCCCGCCAGCCAGCGCGCAGCGGCCGGCGGTGATGCCGCCGCGGTCAAGGGGATGGCCGATCCGCTGTCGCAACTGGTGGCGGCGGCCGTGCTGTTTCAGCGGGGGCAGGCCAGCCCGGCAGTGCTGCAGCAGGCGGTGGACACCGCGTCCAGCCAGGGCTGGCGCCGGCCCCTGCTGGCGTGGCTGGGTGTGCAGGCGCAACTGGCCGACAAGGCCGGTGATGCGCAGGAGGCCGCACGCCTGCGCCGCCGCATGGCGCTGGTGGAGCCGCCCAAGGCGGGCACTGCGGGAGCGCAACCTTGAGCCCGTCCAGTTCACCTTCTGCCTCCGATTCTGCTTCCGAGCCCGGTCGCTGGACCATTGCCATCGCCGGCCTGCTGTCGCTGGCCATCGCCATGGGCATTGGCCGTTTTGCCTTCACACCGCTGCTGCCCATGATGCTCAGCGACGGCGTGGTGGATCTGCCCACCGCCAGCTGGCTGGCGAGCGCGAATTATTCGGGCTACCTGGTCGGTGCCTTGTTGTGCACCTTTCTGCCCTGGATCTGGAAGCGTTTCAGCTTCCTGCCTCTGGTCAGCGCGCCCACCTGGGTGCGCACCGGCCTGGTGGCCACCACCGTGCTCACCCTGGGCATGGCGCTGCAAGTGCCGCTGGCCTGGCCCTTGCTGCGCTTTGCCGCGGGCGTGGCCAGTGCGCTGGTGTTTGTCTATACCTCGGGCTGGTGCCTGGCCCAGCTGGCCAGGCGCAACGCGCCCATGATGGGTGGCGTGATTTACGCGGGCCCCGGTGCCGGCATTGCGCTCAGCGGCCTGTTTGCCAGCGGCATGGTCGCGCTGCACTGGCGGGCGGCGGCGGGCTGGCTGATTTTCGGTGCGCTCGCCGCGATCCTCACGGCCTATGTCTGGCGCACCTTCAGCGACAGCGCGCCGGCGGGCGCCACTGCATCGGCGCCAGCCGCCGCGCCGCGCAGCGAAGCACCGGCGGGGCGCAGGCAGATGCTGTTGCTGGCGCTGGCCTATGGTCTTGCGGGTTTTGGCTACATCATCACCGCGACGTTTCTGCCGGTGATCGCGCGCGAAGCGATGCCGGGGTCGGTGTGGATCGATTTCTTCTGGCCCATCTTCGGCCTGGGCGTGATCACCGGCGCCTTGCTGGCCACCCGCATTCCGGCCACCGGCGATTACCGCCACCTGCTGGCCGGCTGTTATTTTGTGCAAGCGCTCGGGATTGCCGCCAGCGTGTTCAGCCCGAATCTGGCGGGTTTTGCCATCGGCAGCCTGCTGCTGGGCATTCCTTTCACGGCCATCACCTTTTTTGCCATGCAGGAGGTGCGGCGCCTGCGCCCGGCCGCCGCGGCGAGTTACATGGGGCTGCTCACGGCGGTTTACGGCATTGGCCAGATCGCCGGCCCGCCGCTGGTGGCACTGTTGCTGCGCCACAGCCGCAGCGTCGGGGAGGGCTTTACCCTGTCGCTTGAAATTGCCGCCGCCACGCTGGTGGCCGGTGCGCTGATGTACCTGTGGATGGTCAGTCTGTATCCGGTGGCTGGCCGGCTGGTGAAACCGGCCTGAACCGCGGCCTGCCCCGGTTTTATAAGGAAAATCGGCCTCCAGCCCCTGTCCCGCAAGCGCGGACAGCTATCAAAAACGGAGCATCAGGCAGCCGGTTTGTGGACCAGCACCGGCCGCAGCAACTGGGCCAGCTCGGTCCCCTGGATCACGCGGATCTGGTGTTCGGCGGCAAACGCCACAGCCTTGTCGGTGATGTCGCCCGTCGTCACGCAAATGCAGCTGCTGGCATCGCGCGCGCTGCGGGCCGCCTCCAGCCCCTGGAACACTTCCAGTCCCGTGCGTGCGGCTTTCCAGCGCTTGCCGCTGAGCAGCACGGTGCGGCCGCCCTTGTGCAGCTCGAAGTCGGCCGCAGGCAGGTCCAGGCGCTTGACCTCGAAACCTTCACGCATGAGGGCGTGCTCCAGGGCCGCCGAAAACTCGCGCCAGGGCATGGCGTTGATCTGCGCCAGGGTGGCTTCGACATGCGCGGTGCTGGGCGCGCGCAACTGGCGCCACAGCGTGATCGCGGCAATCACCACAAACGGAAAACCGCCCATGGCGCCAAAAGGGACGTAGTGCGGCGGCAGCAGGGCCTTGGAGGCCAGCCCGATGACGATGGCAATCAACAGGCTGATCCACCAGGGGGAGCGCAGCAGGATGGCGAACAGCGACCTTTCGGCCATTTTGAATTTCAAGGGAACCCTCATTTCTAAAAAGCAGCGCTGTTTGTATCACGCCCTGCCATGGGGTCTCCTGCAGCGCCTGCCGCAAGCTGGTATGCTTCAAAAATGATAGCTGCTTGCGCCCATGTCCATTGGGCTGCAGGCCATTTTTATAAAGAACTCCGAGGACGGCCGGGCGATGAGTATTGAACTGCAAGGCGCGGCGCGCCGGCGTGCCACGGTGGCGCTGTGGGTGGCGCTGGGGCTGGTGGTGATCTGGGGCGTCAACTTTTCCCTGCAGAAGTTTGTCTTCAACGTGGTGGGACCCGGTGGCTTTCTGTTTGCGCGTTACCTCATCATGCCGGCCTGCGCGCTGGCGCTGCTGCTGTGGCGCTATGGCAGGCACTTTCCCGGCCTGTCGCGGCGCGAGTTCTGGGAACTGGCGCGCCTCGGGGTGGCCGGACACTTTCTGCACGTCGGCATGGTCACCTACGGCATTCACTGGTCCACCGCGTTTTCCAGCTCGCTGATCCTGGCCTGCGGCCCGATCTTCACCTTGCTGATCCTGCGTCTGTTGGGGCTGGAGCCCTTGCACAAGGCCCAGATCGCCGGCGTGGCCGTGGCCTTTGCTGGCGTGCTGATCTTCCTGTCCGACAAGCTGCTGGGCGGCCAGTGGCTGGCCACCGGCGGTGATCTCTTTTTGCTGGTCGCCGCGAGCTTTTTTTCTTACTACACGGTGGCGGCCAAGCCGCTGATCGAGCGCCACGGCGGCGTGCTGACCATGGCCTACGCCACCTTGCTGGGCAGCGTGCCGGTGCTGCTGTTTTCATTGCCTGCGGGGCTGGCTGCCCCCTGGGGCCAGGCCTCGGCGCTGGTCTGGCTGGCGCTGGTGTGGTCGGTCACGGTGTCGGCGTTTCTGGGCTGGCTGGTCTGGGGCTGGGTCAACGCCGTGCGCGGCGTGGCACGCACGGCACCGCTGATGTATCTGATGCCGCCGGTGGCCGGACTGGTGGCCT
>CBFGNA010000292.1:0-4075 GCA_965650045.1 uncultured Polaromonas sp. | reverse complement strand
CCTGCTGTGTGGCCTGGCGTGTGCATCACGTGGATCTTCTCGCCGCCCACCTCCAGCACGTCCCCGTCGCCAAGCTGGCTGGCCGCTGTCGTGATGCCGCAACCCTCCGGCGCAGCGCTTCGGGCGCCGGTATGTTCCACCAGTTGTCCGGCGCTGGTGATGTGATCGGCATGCGCATGCGTTTCCACCGTCCACACCAGCTTCAAACCGTGCTCACGAAGCACCGCCAGGTCACGTTCAAGCTGGCTGTCCACCGGGTCGATGATGAGCGCCTCACGCGTGACCGGATCAAACAGCAAATAGGTGAAAGTACGGGTGGCCGGGTCGAGAAGCTGAAGCGGTTTCATGGCAAATCCTGGTTCTGCAAAGGCGGGCCCACCAGTTTAGGCGCGCGCTTCATCTTCTTGCAAAACCTGGCATCCGCCGGCAGATGCATTGCTATGCTTTCGATAGCTGCTTGCGCACGCCAGTCAAGGGCTGGAGGCCAAAAATGCTGTGAAATTGTTGCACCGGAGGCGGACCCCCGCCAGCGCCAACGCCGCGCCGCGGCACGCCCAACTGGAATACCGGCTGACACGTCAACGCCGTTGGCGCATCGATAAACAGTTTCACCCCAATTGGAGGCAATCGTCATCGGGCCGTTGGTAAAAACCCTCTTTCACGTCGTGCCTCATTGGCAAAAGATAGCGTGCTAACTTTTAATCACAACCGGAGACAAAGCATGACAGATATCAAGACCCCTCGCCGCCGCAGCCTGCTCAAGGGTGCAGCCGCGGCCGCTGGCGCGGGCGCCATGTCCGCACCGATGCTGGCCACCGCCCAGACCACCACCTCGCTGCGCTTCCAGAGCACCTGGCCTGCCAAGGACATCTTCCACGAATATGCCAATGACTTTGCCAAGAAGGTCAACGACATGGCCAGCGGCAAGCTCAAGATTGAAGTCCTGCCGGCGGGTGCCGTGGTGCCCGCGTTCCAGTTGCTCGATGCAGTCAGCAAGGGCACGCTCGACGGCGGCCACGGCGTGCTGGCTTACTGGTACGGCAAAAACTCCGCGCTGGCGCTGTGGGGTTCCGGTCCGGGCTTTGGCATGGACGCCAACATGGTTCTGGCCTGGCACAACTACGGCGGCGGCAAGGCCCTGGTCGATGAAATCTACCGCAGCCTGAACCTGGATGTGCAGTCCTACCTGTACGGCCCGATGCCCACGCAGCCGCTCGGCTGGTTCAAAAAGCCGGTCTCACGGGTCGAGGACATGAAGGGCCTGAAGTTCCGCACGGTCGGCCTGGCCGTTGACGTGTTCACCGAGCTGGGCACTGCCGTCAACCCGCTGCCGGGCGGCGAAATTGTGCCGGCGCTGGATCGCGGCCTGATCGATGCGGCCGAGTTCAACAATGCCTCCAGCGACCGCGTGCTGGGCTTTCCCGATGTGGCCAAAAACTGCATGCTGCAGAGCTTCCACCAGAGCGGTGAGCAGTTCGAGATCCTGTTCAACAAGACCAAGCTGGCCGCGTTGCCTGCCGAGCAGAAAGCCATCATCGACTACGCCGTCCAGGCCGCCAGCGCCGACATGAGCTGGAAGGCCATCTCGCGCAATTCGGAGGACTATGAGGCACTCAAGAAGCAGGGCGTCAAGTTCTACAAGACACCGGACGCCATCTTGCGTGCGCAGCTGGCTGCCTGGGACAAGACGATTGCCAAGAAGTCCGGCGAGAACCCGATGTTCAAGAAAGTGCTGGAGTCGCAAAAGGCATTTGCCAAACGTGCCGGCCAGTGGCAAAACGACTACACCGTCGACTTCAAGATGGCGTTCAACCACTACTTCGGCCGCAACGCCAAGAAGGCCTGATCAGGTCTTGCTCTGAAAGGGGGCACCCATTCCGGTGCCCCCTTGTTTTTGGGAAACACTCGATCTCGTGCCTGGAGTTGCAATGCAATCAGTTTTGTTGGCGGTGGACCGTTTTTCCACCTGGATCGGTAAAACCTTCGCCTGGAGCGTGGTGGTACTGACCCTGTTGATCAGCTGGGAGGTGTTCTCCCGCTATGTGCTCAACACGCCCCATGCCTGGGTGCTGGACGCGCAGATCATGCTCTACGGCGCGCTTTTCATGACCGCTGGCGCCTACACGCTGAGCAAAAACGGACACGTCCGGGGCGACGTGCTGTACGGCTTTCTGATGCCGCGCACGCAGGCCATCATCGACCTCACGCTGTACCTGATCTTTTTCCTGCCGGGCGTGGTCGCTCTGACCTGGGCGGGCTGGGTTTATTTTCAGGAGTCGCTCGCCATCAACGAGCAGACCTTCAACGCCGTGGCCCTGCCGCTGTACCCCTTCAAGTTCGTGATTCCCCTGGCCGGCGCTGTGTTGCTGCTGCAGGGCGTGGTCGAAATCATCCGCTGCATTCTCTGCATCCAGACCGGCGTGTGGCCCGCGCGTGAGGGCGACGTGGAAGAAGTGGATGTGGAAAAACTCAGGGAGATGGTCCACGTGAAGGACGCCGACATGGCGGCACTTGAGCGCGATCTGGCCCTCAAGGAAGGCAGCAAATGAAAATCCGCAAAGAACTCTGGTTCGGCCTGTCCTTCATGACACTGGTGGTGGTCGGCGCCGGCATCCTGCTGCTCAGCGTTGACAAGATCACCAACGGCCACCTCGGCCTGCTGATGCTGTCGCTGGTGGTGACGGCCATCATGCTGGGCTTTCCCACGGCTTTCACGCTGATGGGCATGGGCATGATTTTTACCTGGCTGGCCTACAACGAAGACACCACCAAAACCCTGGACCTGATGGTGCAGGCCGCCTACAAAACCATGGCCAGCGACGTGCTGATCGCGGTGCCACTGTTTGTGTTCATGGGTTATCTGGTCGAGCGGGCCAACCTGATTGAAAAACTCTTCAAGAGCCTGCACCTGGCCATGGCGCGCATCCCCGGTTCGCTGGCCGTCGCCACGCTGGTGACCTGCGCGATTTTTGCCACGGCCACCGGCATTGTGGGTGCGGTGGTCACCCTGATGGGCCTGCTGGCCCTGCCCGCCATGCTGCGGGCTGGCTACAGCGTGCAGCTGGCGGCGGGCTCGATTACCGCAGGCGGCTGCCTGGGCATCCTGATTCCGCCCTCGGTGCTGCTGATTGTTTATGGCGCGACCGCCGGCGTCTCTGTGGTGCAGCTTTATGCGGGGGCCTTCTTCCCCGGCCTGATGCTGACCGGCCTCTACATTCTGTATGTGGTCATGGTGGCCAAGCTCAAGCCGAAATGGGCGCCCCCCCTGTCGGCGGCCGACCGGATGATCACCCTGCCGCCATTGACGCAGCAACTCACGACAGACACCTCCCGCCACGCACTGACCAGCCTGGTGGGTGCCATGAAGGGCAAACGCAATGCCGACGTCCCGCTGGGCCACATCCTGCGCCAGCTCGGCATCGTGGTGTTGCCGGGCCTGCTGTTCCTGCTCGTGGTGGTCACCAGCTACCGCGCGGTCACCACGGTGGAGGCCGAAGCGGTTTACGACATCCAGCAGATCGGGGCCAGCAGCACATCGGAGCGCTCCCGTGCCGATACCGGCGGCTTGCAGGAACCCCCCTTGCAGGAGCTGCAGGAAGCCCCGGCCGAAGGTGGCCTGCAGGAACCGCCCTCTCTGTCTTCCCCGCCTGCTCCTTCTGATAGCGCGGCCGACAGCGTGAAAGAACCACCGTCCGGCGGTGATGTAGCGGAACCGCCGGGCGCCTCCGCAGCCCCTGCGGAGCCAGCGGCCAACGCCGTTGCCGAACCGCCGGGCGCTTCCCGGGCAGCGGCAGACGCTGCCCCGGCTGGCGCCACCACACGCGACGCACCGGTCTGGTGGTGGGTGAGCTTTGCCATCGTGGGTTCATTCGTGGCGATGTTCTACCTGTTCCTGAGTTTTGCACGGCTGGAGATCTTCAAGATGCTCCTGTCATCGTTCTTCCCTCTGATGATCCTCATCGTCGCTGTGCTGGGCTCCATCGTGATGGGCCTGGCCACGCCCACCGAGGCGGCGGCGATGGGCGCACTGGGCGGCTTCCTGCTGGCAGCCGCCTACAAGCGCCTGACCCTGTCG
>CBFGNA010000291.1:0-4091 GCA_965650045.1 uncultured Polaromonas sp. | reverse complement strand
CGCAAACAGGTCGGCGCGCGCGTCAATCGGCTGACCCTGCACCTGCTCGGGCGACATGTACTTGAGCGTGCCGACCATGGAGCCCTGGGTGCGCGTGACCTCGCCGGAATCCTGGATGCGGGCCACGCCAAAGTCGGTCAGCTTGACCCGCCCGTCCGCCTCAATCAGCAGGTTGGCCGGCTTGACGTCGCGGTGCACGATGGACTGGCGGTGCGCGTACTCCAGCGCCGACAGCAGTTCGCGCATCATGGCCAGCGACTGCTCCAGCGAGAACCGCTTGCCGCCGTCCAGGTGGTGTTTCAGGTCCTCGCCCTGGATGAACTCCATGACCAGGAAGGCCATGTCGCCATGGCGGTCCGAGTCGTAGACGCTGACGATGTTGGGATGCTGCAGGCGCGCCGCCGAGTGGGCCTCGGTCTTGAAACGCGCTTCGTACTCGGCGGCGGCTTCTTCCGAGAGGTTCTCGACCTTGATGGTCTTGATCGCCACGCGGCGGTTCAGGTTGGGGTCCCGCGCCTCATAGACCAGGCCCATCGCGCCCTTGCCCAGCACGCGGATGATGTCGTAACGGCCAAGCTTGTTCAGGCTCATGAAGGTGAAGCGCCCCGGAAACGTCTGGAAACAAAAAAAGATTCTAGCCTGCAAGCCCGCAGGCCAGCCTCAGCTGCCAATGGAAAAACGGATCAGCGGACTGCCTTCACGCCGCTCGCAGCCAGCGCTGATCTGGCCGCTGCCCACCAGGTAACACTCGGTGCGGCGCAGCACCACCGCCTCCCTCTGGTTGCCGAAATACACCCAGGTCCCATAACTCGACGCATCGCTGAGCACAAACTGGCCGCCGCGCCATTCCAGCGTGGCGTGCATGCGCGAAACGCGCGGGTCGTTGAGCGCCAGGGTGGCACCCGCGCCGCGCCCGATGGAAATCGCCAGGCTGCGCGCATCGATCCGCACCGTCTGCCCGCCGGCTTCCAGCGACAGCACCTGCGGCGAGGCGCTGGCGGCCATGGACCGGCCCATCATGGTGGCGTCTTCGTCGTGGTCCGCCTGCCATTCCACGCGGTACACATGGCTGGCCTCGGCCCGTCCGCGCAAATGCATGGGCCCCAGGCTGCGCAGGCTGGCCTGCTGCAAGGGCCCCAGCGCCGACCAGACGTTTTGCGTGGTCAGGATTTGCGCCGCGCCGGCGAGGTCCGCCAGGCGGGCCGCCGAATTGACGGTGTCGCCAAAACAGTCGCCATCGATCTCCACCACCTCGCCGGATTCGATGCCCATCTGCATCTGCACCGGCGCGCCGCTGCCGCCGGCGCGTATGGGCTTTTCAAGAAAGCGCTTCTGGATGCTGATGCAGGCCGCAAGCGCATCGCCTTCCTGGGGAAACACCACAAACAGGCCGTCGCCCAGCAGCTTGACCACACGGCCGCTGTGCTGCTCGAACACCTGGCTCAGCGCGCCAACCAGCTGCGTGACAAACCGCGAGGCGGTTTCGTCCCCGAGCCGCTCGAACATGCTGGTGCTGCCCACCAGGTCGGCAAACACCACCGTGGTCATGCAGGCGTCACCGCAAACAAAGGCATGAGGAAAACGGCAGCGCGGGCAGCTTCAGGCGTCGATACGTAAGCATTTGTTCTCATTGCGCGGATTTTCACCCAAAAGCCGCAGAGGCCCTTGTGCGGTTTTTACACCTTGCCCGCCAGCCCGGCCGGCGCACCCTGTGCCTAGCGAAAGCCGTCCCACAGCAGCTTGATGCCGGTCAGGAACATGCCGATGTAAAGAACCCGGTAGAACAGCACCGGGTCAATGCGCCTGGCCATGCGCACGCCGGCCCAGACACCGACCGGCGCCAGCGGCAACAGCACCAGCGAGGTCGCCATGTTGCGGGTGTCCAGCAAGCCCAGCCAGGCATACGGAATCCACTTGGAGAGATTGATCACAAAGAAGAAAAACGCCATGGTGGCCGTGAATCTCAGGGGCGACAGCTTCAGGGGGATCACATAAGCATTGATGGGCGGCCCGCCGGCATGGGAGATGAAGCTGGTGAAGCCGGACATCACCCCGAGCAGCGCCCCCAGCCAGCGCGGCGGCGGCGGACTGTCAGGCCGGGGCGGGAAAGCCAGCCGCTGCGCCAGGAACAGCAGGGTGAAGGCGCCGACAATCCCGGCCACGGTGCGGGCCGGCATGATGCTGAACAGCAGCATGCCGACCAGGGTGCCCAGCAGGCCGAAAGGCAGCAAAAATTTCACCAGCCGCATGTCGAAATCCTTGCGAAAGGCCGCCAGGCCCAGGATGTCGATCAGCAGCAGGATGGGCATGAGGATGGCCGCAGCTTGCGGCACCGTCACGGCCAGCGCCATGATCGGGACGGCCAGCGAACCGAAGCCCGCGCCAAAGCCGCTCTTGCCAATGCCCATCAACAGGACGGCCGGAATCGCGACGGCGTAAAAAAAGGGATCGGTGATGAGCGGAAAGGTCACGGGCGCGTCAAAAAAAGAAAGGCCCTGCCGGAAGGCAGGCGCAGCAGCCGCCGATTATCAGCCGGAAGGCAGCTGCGCCGGGTCCGGCCAGCGTTTATGCATCAAATCGGGCTCCAGCCCTTTATTGACGGGCGCTGGCAGCTACTACTTTCATAGCAAGCCGCGTCGCCTTGTGGCTACTCGTGGGTCTCCAGACCCAAATAGGCCTTCTGGATTTCCGGTCGTGTCAGCAGCTCGCTGGCCTGGCCCTCGGCGACGATGCGCCCTTCTTCCATGACATAGGCGCGGCTGGCAATTTCCATGGCCATGGCCACGTTCTGCTCGACCAGCAGCACCGAGGTGCCCTGCGCGTTGATCTGGCGGATGGCGCGGAACATGTCCAGCACGATGGCCGGCGCCAGGCCCAGCGAGGGCTCGTCCAGCAGCAGCAGTTTGGGCTGCGCCATCAGCGCGCGGCCAATGGCCACCATCTGCTGCTGCCCGCCCGACAGCGCGCCGGCCGGGCTGCCCAGCTTGACCTTGAGCGCCGGAAACAGTGACAGCACCTGTTCGAGCGAGGCCTTGCGATGGACTTTGGCCTGACGGATGAAACTGCCGAGTTCGAGGTTGTCCAGCACGGTCATCTGCGTGAACAGGCGCCGGCCTTCCGGAACGATGGCGATGCCCTCCTCACAGAAACGGTGGCTGGGCAGTTGCGTGATGTCCTTGCCGTTGAAACGCAGGCCACCTTCGCGCACACGGTGCATGCCGGCAATCGCGTTGATCAGCGTGGTCTTGCCGGCGCCGTTGGGGCCGACCACACACACCAGCTCGGCAGGCTGGACTTTCAGCGTCACGCCCCACAGGGCGGGCGCTGCGCCGTAGTTGACCAGGATGTTGTTGACTTCAAGCATGGGGGGTCCCCAGGTAGGCGCTGACCACGTCGGCGTTTTGCATGACTTCCTGCGCCGGTCCGACCGCGATCAGCTTGCCGTGGTTGAGCACAGCGACGCGGTCGGCCAGCGCCATCACGGCACGCATCACGTGCTCGACAAACACGATGGTGGCGCCGCGGTCGCGGATCTTGCGGATCAGCGCAATCGCTTCGTTGATCTCGCCCGGGGTGAGGCCCGACAGGACCTCGTCAAGCAGCACCAGGCGCGGGCGCGAAGCCAGCGCACGGGTCAGCTCCAGGAACTTGCGCTGGTGCAGGTTCAGGTCGTCGGGCAGGGCATCGGCCTTGTCCTGCAGGCCGGTGAATTCCAGCCATTTCCAGGCCTCGGCCGTGGCCTGCTCCTGGTTCAGCGCGGCGCCGCCGAACATCGCCACCAGCGAGACGTTCTGCAGCACCGTCAGGTGCGCAAACGGCCGCGGGATCTGGTAGGTGCGCGCAATACCGGCCTGGGCAATGCTGTGCGCTTCCAGGCCCGCCAGTTGGCGGCCCTCGAAGAACATCTGCCCGCCGGTGGCCGGAAAGTGCCCGCTCACGACATTGATGAAGGTGGATTTGCCAGAGCCGTTGGGCCCCAGCAGGCCGAGGATTTCACCCTCATGGACTTGCAGCGTCACGCCGTCCAGCGCCTGCACGCCGCGAAACGCCTTCGACAGTTCGCGCACGTCCAGCAGCACCTTGCCGGAGGA
>CBFGNA010000290.1:0-4104 GCA_965650045.1 uncultured Polaromonas sp. | reverse complement strand
GTCGGTGAGCTTGAGGAACTGGTCGGCGTGAGTCAGCCGACGCTGTCGCAGCAACTGGGCGTGTTGCGCGAGGAAGGCCTGGTCGGCACCCGCCGGGATGGCAAGAACATTCACTACCGGATTGACAGCCCCCAGGCGCTCGCGGTCATGAAGGTGCTGTACGAGCAATTTTGTCAACCACCCCAAAGGAAGAAACGATGACTGTTGACTGGAACCACTTCACACCGTGGACCTCTCTGGCAGGAGGCCTGCTGCTGGGTCTGGCGTCTGCACTGTTCATTCTGGTGAACGGACGCATTCTGGGCATCAGCGGCATTGTGGGCGGGCTGTTGAGCCGGGTCCCGGATGACGCCCGCTGGCGGCTGTCCTTTCTGGCCGGGCTGCTGGCCGCGCCGGTGCTCTACCTGGTGTTGGCGGGGCCCCGCGCCGCCCGCATCGATGCAGGCTGGGGCACCCTCGTGATTGCAGGGCTGCTCGTGGGTGTTGGCACCCGCTACGGCTCGGGCTGCACCAGTGGCCATGGCGTTTGCGGCCTGTCGCGGCTGTCGCCCCGGTCGCTGGTTGCCACGCTGACATTCATGGGCGCCGGCTTTGTCACGGTATTTCTCCTGAAACATGTGCTGGGCGCATGAAAACATTCCATCCAGAAGGACACGCACCATGAGACATCGCATTTCCGAATTCGCCGTGGGCCTGATTTTTGGCCTCGGCCTGATCCTCTCGGGCATGACAGACCCCGGAAAGGTGATTGGTTTTCTCGACCTGTTTGGCGCCTGGGATCCCTCCCTGGCGCTGGTGATGGGGGGCGCCATCCTGGTGGGCGTGTTTGCGTTTGCCATCGCGAAGAGGCGCACCAGCACCTTCCTGGGCAGCGCCCTGCGGATGCCGGGCGTCACAGCGGTGGACAAACGCCTGGTCACAGGCAGCCTTCTGTTCGGCGCGGGTTGGGGCCTGGCGGGTTTCTGCCCTGGCCCTGCGCTGGTGTCTGTGGGCCTGGGTCAGCCGAAAGCGTTGGTGTTCACGCTGGCGATGCTCGCGGGCATGGTGGTGTTCGAGCTCTCAGAGCGCCGCCGGCGGCGTGCCGGAACCGGCGCCTCCGTCAATGCACCCGCGCCGCAAACGACCGGTTCAGGCCGTTGAGATCAATGATGCGGATATGCCGCTTGTCCACCTCCAGCAGACGCTGCTGCTGGAACGCCGAAAACGTCCGGCTCACGGTCTCCAGCGTCATGCCGAGGTAACTTCCGATCTCGGCACGTGTCATGCGAAGATGAAACTCGCTGGCTGAGTAGCCACGCGCCTTCAGGCGCTGCGAGAGGTTGAGCAAAAAGGCGGCAAGGCGTTCTTCGGCGTTCATGCTGCCCAGCAACACCATCAGGCTGTGCTCGCGCACGATCTCGCGGCTCATCAGCCGGCTGACCACATGCTGCATGCCCGAGTTGCCCGCCGCCAGCTCCGTGAAGTGGGCGTAGGGAATGGAGCACACCTCTGCGTCTTCCAGGGCGATGGTGCTGCTGGCATGGGTGCCGTGGGCCACGCCGTCCAGCCCCATCAGCTCGCCAGCCATGTAAAACCCGCCGACCTGTTCACGCCCGTCGACCAGCAGCAGGCTGGACTTGAAGGTTCCGCTGCGCACCGCGTGGATAAACTGGAAACGGTCTCCCTCCCGGTACAGCGTCTGCCCTGCCATGACCTTTCGCCGGCCAAACCGGAGGGTGTCCAGCCGCTCCACGTCGCCGCCCGCCATGCCGCAAGGCAGGCACAAGTCACGCAAATGGCATTTCGAGCAATGGGTCACCAGCGGCGCCGGTGTGGTGCAGGGAGAGACCGCCTGGCGCGCCGGTATGCGAATTTCGCTGCGGCTCTCGCCGCTGCCTGGCAAAGGGGATGCGGACATGGGATTCTCCTTGGGTAACATGATCAATCAATGCATCGCAGGCTTCGAGGCCTTTTCCACCGCCCGAACCAGCTGGTCGAATTCAGTGCTCTTGTCGAGAAAGGCCTCGGCCCCTTCAGCCAGGTAACGCTTGCGGTAGGCCGGCCCCGAGTTGTTGCTGAACACCACAAAGCCGATCTGTGGGGCGGCACGCCGGACAGCGCACAGGACCTGCAGGCCCTGGCCGTTTTCCAGCTGTACATCGAGCACCACCACATCGGGAGACGAGGCAAGGATGCCGTCAATCGCTTCCTGCGGTTTCGCCGCCTGGCCAACCACGCGCATCGCACGGGTCTCCAGCATCACGGCGACACGCCCGCGGATCAGGGCCGAATCGTCGGCGAGAAAAACCCTGACGGTGGCTGGCGGATGGGGCATGGCACAACTGTGACGCAGCGCCTGTTGCCCGCCCATAGGGCTTCGCTGAATGGGTGCCCCGGAAAACTCCGGATGTCCGGCAGGCGCCCGCCGAGAGCTCCCAGGAATATTCCGAGAGCCGGCCCCAAAGAGGCAGCCCCGGCCACTGCACCGGCGCCCGACGCGCGTCAGGGATCCAGCGGTTCGGCCACACCGTGCCTGATCGCGTACCGGATCAGCTCACTCTGGTTTTGCAGGCCGAGCTTTTGCATCAAATTCGCCTTGTGGGTGCTGATGGTTTTGACCGACAGGTTCAGCTGCGCGGCGATGTCTGTCACAGAAACCCCGGCCGCAATCAGCCGGAACACTTCGAACTCCCGGTTCGACAGCGACCCGTGCAATGGCGCACCGCCTCCCGGCATGGCGCTCAGGGCCAGCTGCTCGGCCACTTCTGCACTGATGAAAGCCCCGCCGGCCGCAATTTTGCGGATGGCCTGCTCCAGCATGGACGGCGCACTCTCCTTGGTGAGGTAACCGCTGGCACCCGCCTTGATGGCACGAACCGCGTACTGGAGTTCCTGGTGCATGCTGAGCACCAGAATACGCAACCGCGGTTTTTCTGCCCGGACCAGCTTGATCAGCTCCATGCCGCTGCGACCCGGCATGGACAGGTCCAGCACCAACAGGTCGAACTCGGATTCGCGCACACGCTGCATGACCTCGGCCCCGTTGGCGGCCTCCCCCATCACCTGCAGGCCCTCCACCGAGGAAACAATGCGCTTGAGGCCCTCCCGCACAATCGCATGGTCATCGGCAATCACGATACGGATCATGGCAAGACCTCCCCAGGCGGCAACGGCTGCAATGGCAGCTCCACCCGGACGGCGGTGCCGCAACCCGGAGCGCTCTCAATGCTGACGCTGCCCTTGAGCAGCATGACACGCTCGCGCAGTCCCGGCAAACCCAGCGACTGCGGCTGGCGTGGCGCCCCGGCTGCGAAGCCGCGGCCATCGTCCCGGACCACCAGCGTGACCCTGTCCGGCAGGCGTGTGACGCTCACGGAGACCTCGCCGGCCGCTGCGTGTTTGCCGGCGTTGGTGAGGGCCTCCTGCACGATGCGGAAAACAGCGGTGGCATGGGGTTCCTGCAGATCAAGGTCTTCATCTGCATGGAGCTTGCACACCACGCCCGTGCGTTGCGTGAAGTTGTGCACCAGCCACTCGATGGCTGCCAGCAGGCCGAGATCGTCGAGCAGCAGGGGGCGCAGATCGGCGGCAATGCGGCGTGTGGACGCCACCATGCCATCCACCATGGCCAGCATCCCGGTGAGCTTGTCTGTGGCGTCCGCCGGGGCGAGCTGGATGTTCTCCCGAACCCAGATCGTGTCCATCTTCAAGGCCGTGAGGGACTGCGCCAGCTCGTCGTGCAGCTCCCGCGCCACCCGGGCTTTTTCGTCTTCGCGGGCAGCGTTCACGGCCGCCGCAAAGGCGCTGCGCTCTTCCTGGGCGCGCACACGTTCGCTGACGTCACGCAGGATCACGGTATAGAGTTTTCCATGGCCACTGTCCAGCTGGGAGATTGACGCGTCCATGGGAAACTCCTCGCCGCTGGCCCGCAACCCATGGATCACGGTGCCGTCTCCCATGCGGCGCGAGGTCACGCCGGTGGCAGAGAAACGGCGAATATGTTCGCCATGGGCCGCGCGAAAACGCTCGGGCATGAGTTTGGCCAGGGGCTGTCCCAGCACCTGGTCGCCGGGCCAGCCAAAAATCTTCTCCGCGGTGCGGTTGTACATCACGATGCGCTGCGCC
>CBFGNA010000289.1:0-4108 GCA_965650045.1 uncultured Polaromonas sp. | reverse complement strand
TCACGGTGGTGGGCACCGCCAGCCTGGACGCCGAGCGCGAGGGCTTCCGGCGTGAGCGGCTGAACCAGTTGCTGCGCGCAGAGAAACGCCGCAGCCTGGTGGCAGAGGGGAGTACGGCGTTGGCGGGCATCACGGTCAGCCCGGCCGAATACCCGGCGCTGCTCAAGGAGGTCTACCGGCGCGCCGACATCACCAAGCCGCGCAACCTGATCGGTATGGCGAAAGACCTGCCCGCCGCCGACATGGAAAAGCTGCTGCTGGCCGACATTGCCGTCGATGAAGACGCGATGCGCGAACTCGCCCTCAGGCGTGGCGTGGCGGTCAAGGACTACCTCGCGAGCCGGGATCTGGCACCTGCGCGGCTCTTTCTGGGCGCAGCGAAAACCGTGGCGCCCGATGCCAAATGGACACCGCGCGCGGAGCTGAATTTGGCGATGCCGTAAAAACAGCGAAAATACCGCATGTGCCTTGTTTTTCAAGGCGCGGGCGTGTTCAGGTTTGGCGAACCGTGATCCGTATCTTCCCGCTGACGTTTACCCTTCCTTCCCTTTTCTGGCTACCCGTGCCGGCCTGCCGCCAGCACGGCTGATCCGGCCGGCTGTTATTAATTTTTATGCTGCGTTTCCCCATGTCCAAACCTTCCAAGCCCGACACCTCCGCCGTGAAAACGCCGTCCACCAAATCCGGCGACAGCCATCCGCTGGACGGCCTGACCGGAGGCGCTTTTTCGGCGCCCACGTCCGGCGAGCGCACGGCGCGCATCCGCGAGTGGCTGGCCACCGGCCCCAGTGCCGAGCAGATGGCCGATGTCTACAAGGACCTGGCCAACCGCGACAAGGGCGCAGCCAAGCCGCTGAAAGAAAAACTCGATGAAGCCAAACGCGCCAAAAACCAGGAAAGCGTGGCGGCTGAGTGGGCTGAAAAAGGCCAGGCCCTGCTGGCGCTGAAAAAGCTCAACCTCGCCGACGCGCTGGCCTGGCAGCGCGACGCCGCCAAGGCTGGTGCGCCGCTGTCGCGTGAGCCGCTGGCCGGATTGAAAGTGCAACTGGCCGAGCGCGTCAAGACGATTGAAGACCTGCAGCACCGCACCCAGGTGCAACGCGAAGCCGCCGTGCTGATCGCGCAGCGCATCGAGGTGCTGTCGACCAAGCCCTGGCGTGATGCGCAGGCCGCCTGGGACGCGTTGCGCGCCGACGTGACGCACTGGCAGGGCCAGGCCGATGAAATTGCGCAGGACACCAACTGGGCCAGTGTGGATGCGAAATTTCCGCCGCTGCTGGACGCCTCGCGCGGCCAGTTGCTGGCGGTGTGGGAAGCCTTCCAGGGAGCGCTGTCGCTGGCGGTGGCCGCCGCCGAAGATGCCGCTGCGCCGCTGCCGGCCGTGCCGGTCTGGGCCGACGAACTGCGCGCCGCGCGCGGCCTGCCACGTGCCGGTGACGCTGCAGCGGGCGAGCAGCCGGCGCGTGCGCCCAAGGCGAAAATCGATCCCGCGGTGCTCAAGGAGATGCGCGAAAAGTCAAGCGCCATCGTGCAGGCCGCGCTGGCCAAGCTGGAGCATGAAGTCACCGAAGGCCACGGCAAGTCCACGCCCAAGGTCGCGGCCGAGCTGCGTCAGGCGCTCAAGGACAACATCCGCAACATCGACAGCACGCTGGAAGCTGCGGCGCATGCGGCGCTGACTTCGGCGGGTGAACTCGAAGGCTGGCAGCGCTGGCGTGCTGACCAGATCCGCGAGGAACTCGTCGCCAAGGCCGAAGCCCTGGTGGCCAAGCCGCTGGGCGGGCGCAAGCAGCAGGAAGCCCTGCGCGCCATGCGGGAACTCTGGAAAACCAGCGACCAGGGCGGCACACCCAACCACGCGATGTGGAAACGCTTTGACGATGCCTGCAACGAAGCGCACAAGGTGGTGGAAGCCTGGCTGGAAAAAGTCAAGGAGCAAAGTGAAGCCGTCAAGGCCGAACGCCGTGCGTTGATCGACGAGGTGCTGGCCTGGGCCGATGCCCACCAGGGCAACACCGACTGGAAACACCAGATCCGCAGCCTCAACGGCTTTGTCGAAAAGTGGACGGCTGCCGGCCACCTCAGCGAAAAAGCCTTTGCCGAGATCCAGCCCCAGTGGAAGGCTGCCATGGACAAGGCCGATGCCGGGCTCAAGGCCGCACGCGCTGACAGCCTGGCGCGCCGCAAGGCCATGATCGAGGAAGCCCAGGTGCTGGGCGCCGAGCCGCAGCTGCGCATCGACGCCGTCAAGCAGCTGCAGCAGCGCTGGCAGCATGAGGCGCAGGGCGTGCCCATCGAGCGCAAGCAGGAGCAAAAGCTCTGGGACGCCTTCCGCAAGCCGATTGACGACGCCTTCCAGCGCAAGACCGCCGAGCGCGAAAAAGCCGCCTCGGCGCTGGGCGAACATGACCGCCTGGTGGTCGAATTGTCGAAAGCGCTGGACGCCGCCAACGCCAGCGGTGACGTGCAGAAAATCCGCACCGCCATGGCCGACCTCGAAGCCGGTCTGCGCGGCCAGTTCAAACCGGCCACGACGCCGGCGCCCGCGCCCGAGGCCGCTGCATCGGCTGCAGCTGCGGATACTGAGCCAAATCAGGCGCCAGCCCTTGATACGCCTGCGCCAGCAGCTCCTGAAACCATAGCGGACGGAGAGGCGGCGGGGGACGCAACCAGCGCACCGGCAGAAGAGGGCAGCGAAGCGCCGGCCGAAGCCGCGCCCGCGCCAGCCGCGCCGCCGCCCAAGCCCGCCAAACCCGTGGTCGCCATGCGCGGCGACGACCGCCCCGGCATGCGCAAGGCAGAAGCTGCGCCGGCTGGCCGCGGCGGCAAGTTCGGCGACCGCAAGGATGCGCGCCCCGGTGGCGGCAAGCCCGACGGCCGCGGCAACCGCCCGGCCGACAACAAGTTCGAGCCTTACCGTCCCGAACGCGAAGGCCGTTTTTCCGAGCGCCCGGCGTTTGAGCAACGCGGCCCGCGATTGGGTGACGCGGCTTTCCGCGCCCAGCGCGAAGCGTTGGAACATGCCCAGCAGGCGCTGCGCAAGCTGTCCGAGCAGGCGCACGGCGAGGTGCTGACGAACCTGCTGAGCGCCTGGGAAAAACGCGACCCGGCCTTGCTGCCGGATGCGCAGGCCCTGGGCAAGCTGGTGACGCCGGCGACCCGCAGCGCGTGGGTGAAGGCACTGTCGTCGCCGCCCAAGGGCGATGCGGCGGAAACGTTGCTGCGTCTGGAAATCGCTGCCGAACTGCCGACCCCGGCCGAACACCTGAGCGCGCGCCGCATGTTGCAACTGGTGCTGCTGACCAAACGCAACGATCCGGCGCCGGCGCAGACCTGGGCCGAGGACACGGCCAGGGTGCTGGCCGCGCCGCATGACGCAGCGCACGTGCGGCGTTTGCAGAATGTGCTGAAGGCGCTGATCAAGCGCTGATCAAGCGTTGGCAGGCCGGAGCGCTTGGCGCGCTTGGCGCTGTTTCGGTTTGCTACGTTTTTGGTAGCTGGGTGCGACCGCCCCGCAAGGGCTGGCGGCCTGAAAGCTTTTCAACTGCGCGGCGGCTTGGCTTTGCGGTAGTTCCACCAGGGCAACATGGCCCTGAGCGACAACACCTGCCCGCTGCGTGCGTGTTCGCCGCCGTAGCCGGGCAGGGCGGCCAGGGTGGTCTGCCAGGCGGCACCTTGCAGCTCGGCCAGCAGCGCCTGCACCGGCGCCTGCGGCAGCGCCGATTTCAGGCACACCAGGTGGTAGCGCTCCTGCACCAGCGGCACAAAATCAAGGCCTTTTTCGCGTGCCGCTGCCTCGATGCCCAGGCCCGCATCGGCAGCGCCACTGGCCACGGCCTGCGCGACCGCTGTGTGCGAAGGCTCCTGGCCGTCGTAGCCGCGCAGCTTGTCGCGGGTCATGTCGGCCTGCGCCAGCAACTCGTCCAGCAGCACACGGGTGCCGGTGCCTTCGGCGCGATTCACGTAACGCAGCCCCGGCTGCTGCATGTCGGCCAGTTGCCGGATCCGGCGCGGGTTGCCTCTGGCCACGATCAGGCCCTGGGTGCGGTGCGCAAAGCCGATGAGTTTGTGCAGGCCGGGCTTGAGCAGGTGGCGGTAATTTTGCGCG
>CBFGNA010000288.1:0-4109 GCA_965650045.1 uncultured Polaromonas sp. | reverse complement strand
CAGGCAGGCGATCCAGGTGAAGTCTTTCAGCGGGTCGTATTGCACTTTCTGCATGTGCGGGATGCGGAAAATGCCGTGCGGCAATTGCGTCAGTGTGTAGCCGTCGGGCTTGGCGTTCATCATTTCATTGGCGCCGAGCAGGCCGCCGGCACCCGGCTTGTTGTCCACGATGATGGTCTGGCCCAGCGTCTTGCCAGCGCTTTCAGCAATGGAGCGGATCACGGCGTCGGTCGAGCCGCCGGCAGGCCAGGGGCAGATGTAGCGGATCGGCCGTGCAGGAAAGGTCTGGGCGCTGGCCAGCGAGGGCAGGGCGATGCCGGCGGCGGCTGCGGCGGCGGTGGTGAGGAAGTCGCGGCGTTGGGTCATGGGGTCTCCGGAAGATGTTGCAGAACTCAACCCGCAAGCGTAGCCAGAGGCGCACAAGCTGTCATCAAGGTTTACGCGGGGCGCAAATTCTGCACGGTGGAACCTTTCGGTGGCCCTGATCGGTGCGGACTAAAATCGTTGTGCCTGCCCGTGCTTTTCTCCGACCGATTGACTACCCGTGACTGCCATTGCTTCCTCTGCTTCTGACCCCGGCTTTTCCACTTCCCCCGATCTCCCCGACGACGACAACCCTGTGCAGCAGCCGCGGCTGTGGTGCGGTGACGCCTGGAGCGCCCGCGTGATCAAGAACGAGGACGACGACGGCTGGGCCGTGGCGATGATTCGTGATGGCGAGCCCGAACCTGCGCTGGTCGGGCCGTGGACCATGGGCCGCGACAAGAAAAATCCCAAGCCGCTCGACAGCACCGCGTTCAGCACCCTGGTCAAGACCGCGTCCGAGTTTGTGCGCCGCCATGAGCAGCAACTGCATGCCACCTTGCACCAGAGCGTCGAGGTCGATTGCCGCGGCGCACGCATCACCGTCTCGCTGGACATTGAACCGGACGACGAGAACCCGTCGGCGCAGTTGAGCGCGCACGATGAAGCCGGTGAGCAGCTCGCCAGGGTGCGCGTGGCGCCGGCTTTCAGGCTGAACCGCGCCAGCGCCACGGCCTGGGCCGACAAGGGCTTCGCGAAACCTTGACGGGGTCACCACACAGCTCGCTCGCCTGCGGCATCGACTTCGGCACCTCCAATTCGACGGCGGCCTGCGCCCGCGCCAACGCACCCGGCCAGGTCCAGTTGCTGCCGCTGGAGGATGGCAAGCCCACCTTGCCTTCGGTGGTGTTTTTTCATGCGGAAGATGCGCACATCAGTTACGGCCGCGCCGCGCTGGCCGATTATTTGGCGGGCGAGGAGGGGCGGCTGATGCGTTCGCTCAAGAGCCTGCTGGGCACCGCGCTGATCGATGAGCAGACCGAGGTGGCCGGCCGGGCGGTGCCGTTTCGCGCCTTGCTGGCGCAGTTCATCGCCGAACTAAAACGCCGTGCGGAACAGGCGGCGGGCCGCAGCTTCACGCGCGCGGTGCTGGGCCGCCCGGTGTTTTTTGTCGATGACGATGCCGCGGCGGATCGCCGCGCGCAGGACACGCTGGCGGGTATTGCGCATGCGGTGGGCTTCACCGACATCGCCTTCCAGTACGAGCCCATCGCCGCCGCCTTCGACTACGAGTCGCAGGTCACGCGCGAGGAAAAAGTGCTGGTGGTCGATATCGGTGGCGGGACCTCGGACTTTGCGCTGGTGCGGCTGTCGCCCGACGGCGCGCAGAAGGTGGACCGCAAGGACGACATCCTGGCCAGCGGCGGCGTGCACATAGGCGGCACCGACTTCGACAAATACCTGAGCCTGGCCAGCGTGATGCCGACGCTGGGCCTGGGCAGTCTGCTGAAAAGCGGGTTGCTGATGCCTTCGGCGCCGTATTTCAACCTGGCCACCTGGCACACCATCAACTTCGCCTACACCCGCAAGGCGGCCGCGCAAATCACCGAACTGCGCCGAGAGGCGGCCGAGCCGGACAAGCTGGTCCGCTTGCAGGCGCTGGTGGACCAGCGTGCCGGCCACTGGCTGGCGATGCAGGTCGAGGCGGCCAAGATGGCGCTGTCGGATGCGGATCAGGCGCGCATGGACCTGGGCCGCATCACGCCCGGTGACAGGCTGGTGCTGGAGCGCGCCGATTTTGAAGCGGCCATCTCGGCGCTGGTGGACCAGATTGCCGCCAAGGTCAGGGGCCTGCTGCGCGAGGCGGGCGTGGCCGCAGAAGCGGTGGACACGGTGTTTTTCACGGGCGGCTCCAGCAGCGTGCCGCTGCTGCGTGCGCGGATTGCGGCTTTGTTGCCGCAGGCCCGCCGCGTCGAGGGCGATCTGTTCGGCAGCATCGGCAGCGGCCTGGCGCTCGACGCGCTGCGCAAGTTCGGCTGACGGCGAACGCGCCATTCTCCGCAGACCCAAGCGCCCCCGCCGGTGGTAACCCGCGGGGGCGTTTGCCTTGCACCACGAACCGGTAAGTCCGTTTGCCAGCAGCCAGTATGCGCGTCAGGCCGCAGAAAGTGCTTCCGTTTTTTCTGATGATTGCTGGCCATATCAGTAATAATGACTTCATAACTTGAAAAATGAAGGAAATATTGCTTCATGGATAAAACCGACCGAAAAATCCTGCAGGTTTTGCAGGCCAACGCCCGGGCCAGCCTGCAGGAGATCGGCCAGGCCGTGGGCCTGAGCCACACGCCGTGCTGGAGCCGCATCAAGAAGATGGAAGAGTCCGGCGTGATCGAGGGTTACACCGTGCGCATCAATGCCGCGGCGCTGGACCTGGCCGACACCGTGCTGGTGCAGGTCACGCTCGACAGCCACTCGGACAACACGCTGGAAAAATTCGGCGAGACGCTGGCGAAAATTCCGGAAGTGATCGAGGCCTACCTGGTCTCTGGTGACTACGACTATTTGCTGCGCATCGCCGTGAGCGGCACGCGCGACTACGAACGCCTGCTGCGTGAGCGCCTCTACAAGATCAAGGGCATACGCCACAGCAAGTCCAGCTTCGTGCTGCGCACCCTCAAAAAAGCCGACCTGCCGCTCATGCCCGCCTGAGACCGGCGCGCGTTCACTGAGGTTCGCGCAGGGCGCGCGTGCGCACCCAGGCCATGCGCGCTTCGGTCAGCGCCACGCCGAGTCCGGCCAGGCAGATCAGCGCGATGCCCAGGGCGGTGGTTTTGCCGGGCACCTGGTCAAACACCAGCCAGCCCAGGGTCGCGGCGCTGATGATCTGCATGTAGCTGAAGGGCGCCAGCAAGCTGGCCGGGCTTTTGCGGTAGGCCGCCGCCTGCAGCCAGTGGCCGAAGAAACCGGTGGCGCCGGTGGACACCAGCAGCACCCACCCCCAGAACGGCAGGTCAGGCGTGATCCAGAACCAGGGCAGCGCCAGGGTCAAGGCCGCCGTGCCAAACAGGCCACCGTAGTAGTTGGTGGTCAGCGGGTCGTCATGCGCGACACGGCGGGTGGAGATCTGAAACAGCGCAAAGGTGAAGGCGGTCAACAGGCCGAGGGCCACACCGACGGGGTCGAGCTGTGAGCCTGGCCGCACCACCACCAGCATGCCGGCAAAGCCAAGCAGCACACCCAGCCAGCGGTGCAGGCGATGCGCTTCCTTGAGCAGCCAGGGCGCCATCGCCATCACAAACAGCGGCGCCATGAAGTTGATGGCGGTCGCTTCGGCCAGCGGCAGGCGGGCCAGCACCGAAAAAAACAGCACGGTGGTGGCGATCATCAGGAAGCCGCGCACAAGCTGGCGGGGCAGCGACTGCGTCTTGAACATGGCCTTGCCGCGCTGCGGCAGCACGATGGCGGTCATGAGCACCGTGTGCACGGTGTAGCGCATCCATGAAACCATCAGCACCGGCACCCCCGCCAGCACCAGCCACTTGCCGGAGGCGTCCAGTGTGGAAAGCAGCCACAGGCCGGCGATGTGAAGGAGGATTCCGCTCTTGTTCATGGGGTGCTGGGTGCGCTGCCCTGTGGCAGCGGGAGCCCTGAGTTTATATGCAAAAAAGGGCTGTAGCCCTTGCCCGTCAAGCGCAACGAGCTATCAAATCAGGAGCGCGCGGGCGCACCGGGCACCGGACTTCCCGCTTGCGGAATGCGGGGGATCAGACGGTGAGGTCGGCGTCTTCGCTGGCCGCGAAACGCAT
>CBFGNA010000287.1:0-4110 GCA_965650045.1 uncultured Polaromonas sp. | reverse complement strand
TGCCTACTGGGTCAGCCTGCAGCTGTTCTGACCGGAGCGCGCCGGCTGCCGGCGCGTCACTTGCCTGGCCGCCTTACAGAAACGCCAGCCAGATCGCCAGAGGCAGAAACACCAGACAGGCGAAGTGGCCGGCAATCACGATGGACGCCACCTTGTCGGCCTCCCGCCCAAAGCGATCTGCCAGCAGGTAGTTGAAGACGGCGGGTGGCAGCGCGGCGAACAGGACCAGGGCGCCGCGCTGGACCTCGCTCATGGGCAGCATGCTTGCCAGCACCCATGCCAAAGCCAGACGAACCGGAACCGCAATGGCTGCGCCGTAGATGCCGGTACGCGCGTGAGTCAGAGGCGTTTCGGCGAGCCGGGCGCCCAGGGACAGCAGCATCAGGGGCACCAGAATGCTTCCGGTCATGGTCAGCGGCACCTGCAGCCAGGGCGGCAAGCTCAGGCGCAGCCCGGACGCCAGCAAGCCCAGGAACGTGGCCCAGATCAATGGGTTGGCATAGACCGACTTGGCCTGCATTTGCCCGCTCATGAGCCAGGTCCCCACCGTGAAATGCAGAATATTCGACAGCACCAGCAAGAGCACCGCTGGTGCCAGGCCGGCCTGACCGTACGCCAGCACCGTCATGGGGATGCCTACGGGCCCGACATTGCCGAACATGACACACGGCAGCAAGGCGCGCCAGCCGGAGCCCGACCACTTCACCAGAGGCAGGGTAGCCAGGCCGCTGAGCAGCACCAGCAAAATCGCCGCAAGCACGAAGCCGCCCGCAGCGTGAAGGCTGAAGTCTTGCGCCGACAGTGACGTGAAAATAAGCGCGGGCAGCGCCAGGTCAACAATGATGCGGTTGGCACCCGAAAGATTGGGGCGCGTTGCGCGGCTGTAGATGAAGCCGGTGAGGGCGATCAGGAAAATCGGCAGGGTGATCTCGGCGATTTTTTCAAACATGAGCTTCTTTTTGCGCCGCGAGCGCCTGGGGCGGCTCAAGGCCGCGCTGTGAAAATCTCATTTTGTTGTACGCTTGGCGATCATTCATTCAATTTTGTTTGCCTTGCGTTCAACAATGCCCAAGACTGCCCGACTTGATCGCCTGTCGGCGCTGATGCAGTTGCTGGCGCCCCGTGTGCCACTGATGGCGCAGCACGTGCATGGCGCACAGGCCGTTTTTGAAGCCTCCTCCGTCGAGGGCTTGTACCTGCATGTGTTGATGGACGGCCAGGTGGACCTGAATGTCCGGGGCTTCCCTTGCCCGGCGCTTCGGGCGCCGGCCATGCTGGTGTGCCGGGCCGACGCCGCGCACAGCATTGCCGAAAGCTCTGGGCAGGAACTTCATGGCCTGATGAGCGCCAGGGTATTTTTTGACGGGCCCGGCGCCTGTTTGCTGCTTCGTGAATTTGCCCGACCGTGGGTTGTTTCCCTGGACAGCGCCGACCCCTCGCTTAAACAGATCGTTGCGCTGATTGGCGCAGAGTGGAGGCAGCCGCGCTGCGGACACACGGCCCTGATGGAGCGCGCAGGCGAGATTCTTTTTATCGGACTGCTGCGGCATCTGGTGGCGCAGCCCCTGACCCTGTCGGGACTGTTCAACGGGCTCGCTGATCCCCGCATCGCGCGCACGCTGGTGGCTATTCACACCAGGCCGCAGAGTCCCTGGACTTTGGATTCGCTGGCCCGGCAGGCGGGCATGTCGAGGACATCCTTTGCCACCCGGTTTCGGGACCTGATGCGCCTGCCCGCCGGCAAATACCTGGAAACCTTGAGGCTGGCCATCGCCAGCCGGGCCATCGAATCCGGGCAGGGCCTCAAAAAAGCAGCCGGGCAATCGGGCTACACCAGTACATCGGCGTTGTCCCGGGCACTGTCGCGCACCCGGGCCAGGCGGGATATCTTGCCCGATGCCCGGCCCTGAACGCGGCCTTACTGGGAGATTTTCCTGGCTTCCTCGACCTGGTATTCAAAGTAGCGCTGGAAGCTGAAGGCGATGCTGGACATCAGGGCGATGGTGCCGAACAGCAGCGCAAAAATGATCGCGCCCATGGTCAGCCAGTTGGTCCGGCCCGCAGCAGCGTCCGGGGCTGCTGCCGGGTTGTGCCGGGCGTTCCATTTTTCAGGCGCCATCAAGCCGTAATAAATGGCGGTCAACGCCGTGGCGGCCAGCGTGAAACCCAGAAGGGGAACCAGCACCCAGGCGAGCTGGTCATCCTGGCCGTACATGCGCACGCGCTCCACCCCCCACCAGCCCAGTGCCGCCATGATCGGGTGCAGCCAGGCGAGCGTGTCGCCCACACCGTAAAGATAGAGGCGGTGGATGCCCAGCTGGCCACCGGCCAGAGCGAGCCAGGCCGCCAGGGTCTTGTTCTTGGTTTTCATGGAGTCCGTCAGAAAGGGTGAGCAGGAAGCGCCGCCTGAATCAGGCCGCAGGTGGCAAGGTGTCGCCGGCACCCAGTGTTTTTTGCATGATCACAATATCACGCCAGGCGCCGAACTTCCATCCGCAGGACGCCACGATGCCGACCTGCGTGAAACCCAGCGCATGATGCAGACCGACGGAGCCGGCGTTGGCCGAGTCGCCAATCACGGCCATGATTTTGCGGATGCCGGCACGTTCGCAGCATGCCAGCAGTTCCGTCAGCAGGGCGCGGCCCAGGCCCTTGCCGCCGAGGCCAGGGGCCAGGTAGATCGAATCTTCCACCGAATACCGGTAGGCCGGGCGCGGCTTGAACCAGTTGCCGTACGCAAAACCGGCGACCGTGCCGGCATCTTCCACCACCAGATAAGGCAGCCCTTTGGCCAGCACATCGGCCCGGCGGCTGGTCATGTCCGCGGCGCTGGGTGGCTCGGTTTCGAAAGTGCCGGTGCCATGCAGCACGTGATGCGCGTAGATGGCGGTGATGGCGGGGAGGTCTTCCTCGCGGCTGGGGCGTATCAGGGGCATGTGGAGGCTCGAAAAGGAAGGCTGGACCGTGGTTTGGCGGACAAACGCGGGGCGCGGGTTATAATCTGCGGCTTTGCAGCATTTCGCTGGCCGGGTGCCATGTCGTGTGTCTCAATCGCTGCAGGAACATTTTGGGGTGACTTTTCACCCCGCCACCCGAAGGATAAATCATGGTCGTCATTCGACTCTCGCGCGGCGGTTCTAAACACCGTCCTTTTTTCAATATCGTTGTCGCTGACAAACGCGTCCGCCGCGACGGCCGTTTCATCGAGCGCATCGGTTTTTACAACCCGATCGCCAAGGGTGGCGAAGAAGGCCTGCGCATTGAGCAGGACCGCCTGACCCACTGGCTCGGCGTGGGCGCGCAAGCTTCCCCCACCGTTGAGCGCCTGGTCAAGCAGGGCGCTGCTGCTGCCCCTAAAACCGCCTGACTGGAATGACAATTTCCCGCCGGGCCGCCCCAAGGGAAATTCGCCCCCTCGGAGGGCAGCGCCTTACACAGAGTGAAAAGCGTGGGGGCTAGCGTTCCGAGCCTGGAGTCGTCGGGTCTTCCCGATGACGCCATCGAAGTCGGGCGCATTCTTGACGCCTGGGGCGTCAAGGGCTGGGTCAAAGTCCTGCCGCACAGCGCCTCCTCCGAGGCGCTTTTTTCTTCCGGCCGCTGGTTTCTCCAGCCGCCCGAAGCCAAACACCGGCCGGGCTTCGATGCATTCGCCGGCACGGTGGTTCTGTCCGTCAGCGAATCCAAAGTCCATTCCGGTTCGGTGGTTGCCAAGTTTGAAGGCATCGACGACCGCACCCCGGCCGAAGCGCTTCGCGGTGCGCGCATTTTTGTGCCGCGCAGCGCCTTTCCAAAGGTCGGCAAGGACGAGTACTACTGGGTGGACCTGCTGGGGCTGAACGTCATCAACCGTGAAGGGGTGGCCCTGGGCACGGTGCGCGACCTGATGGCAACCGGTCCGAACTCGGTGCTGTGTGTTGAATACAGCGAGGGCGATCAGGCGCTGGAGCGCATGATTCCCTTTGTCGCCGCCTATGTCGATGGTGTGGACCTGCCCGGCAAGACCATCACGGTGGACTGGCAGCCTGATTATTAGAGTCTCGTCTTCGCTCGCTCACCGGATTTCATTTGGCCTGAGCCTGCGGGCCGGCTGAGCCGGACCTCCCGGCCCCT
>CBFGNA010000286.1:0-4118 GCA_965650045.1 uncultured Polaromonas sp. | reverse complement strand
GGCGGCGCCGGCAAGAGCACCCTCATCCACCTCGTCCTCGCCGTCGCGCGGCCCCGGCAAGGGCGGGGGCTGGTCGACGGCCAGGACCTGGCGGAGGCGAGGCTACGCGACTACCGCGCCCAGGTCGGCGTCGGGCTGGAAAGCGGCGCGTGTGTCCAGCGGGTGAAACACCTGATGCTGCAGGCGGCGCAGCGCATCGGACTTCTCCATCGCCTCCAGCACCTGCTGGGGCGCCATCATCAGCGCAAACGGATTGGCGAGAGGGGTATCGATTCGCATGGCAGCTCCTTCGGTTCAGTCAGTGGCACAAGGTGTGTTGATGGCTGTGACTGTAGGAGAGCCGCGAAATTTGGGCTAGTCAGCTGGCAGCCAGACCGCGTGTAGGCGCGCGGCTGACGGCCACCACGCGGCGTCCGACATGTCAGAACGCCCGCTCTCCCTGGTGCCAGGCGCCACGCACGATGGGCATGCCACCGCTTTTGCGCACGCGAATCAGGTCGGCGCGCAGGCCGGGGGCCAGCTCACCGCGGTCGGTCAGGCCGATGGCGTGGGCCGGGTTGCGCGTGACGGTGTTGACAGCTTTGGGCAAGCTCCAGCCGGCGGTTTCGCACAGCAGGAAGGCCGACTGCAGCAGGCTGGCCGGAACGTAATCGGACGAGAAGATGTCCAGCAGGTCCAGCCTGGCCAGCTCCGCCGCTGACACATTGCCGGAATGGGAGCCACCCTTGACGAGGTTGGGACCACCCATGACGATGGCAATGCCCGCATCCCGCGCCGCCCGCGCCGCCGCCACCGTGGTCGGAAACTCCGAGATGGCAATGTTCTCATCGCTGGCCTGTTCCACGTGTTCGACTTCGGTGTCGTCGTGGCTGGCCAGCGGCACCCCCCGCGCATGGCTGGCAGCAATCACAGCGGCGCGATTGGGAATGGCGTAACGCAGCTGGTGCGCCGTGAGTTCTGCCACGAGCGCCTCGTACTGTGCATCGTCGAAGCGGCCATAACGCTCGGAATAACGCCGGTATTTGGTGAGATCGCGCCACTGGCGCTGCCCCGGCGTGTGGTCCATCACACTGACCAGCTCCAGCAACGCGTCGTCCGCGTAGCGCTCAAAAACCTCGACGATGTCGGGCGCCGAGATCTCGCAGCGCAGGTGCAAGAGATGGTCCACACGCAGCAGGCCTTCGCCGCGGCATTCGTGCAGCGCCTGGATGGACACATGCTGGGTCTGGCTGCGGGCACCGCCGCGGTCCATGTCGCCGATCACGATGGAGTCGAGCACCGTGGTGATGCCGGCAGCGGCGCACAGGGCGTCGTGCATGACCGTGGCCGAGTGCGCATTCCACAACACGCCGGGGCGCGGCACCAGGTGTTTTTCAAGGTTGTCGGTATGCAGCTCGACCAGGCCGGGGAGCAGCCAGTCGCCGTCCCAGTCTTCTGCAGCGGCCACTGACGTGTCGCCGCGCTCTATGGATCGGATGGTCTGCCCCTCGGTCACCAGACAACCGGTGAATTCCTCGTCAGCGGTGACGATTCTGGCGTTTTTGATGATGCGTTGTGTCATGTGCAGTTTTCCGGTTCAGTGGGAAAGGCGATGTTGTTCGACGTCGAAGCAGCGCGTTGCCACGGCTTCGCGCACCTCGTCATCGTGAAAAATGCCGACGACGGCGGCGCCCCGGTCACGCGCGGCCCGGATCAGGTCCACCACGACGGCACGGTTGTCGGCATCGAGCGAGGCCGTGGGTTCGTCCAGCAGCAGCACCGGCTGGCTGGCGATCAGGCCGTGGGCGATGTTGACGCGCTGTTGCTCACCGCCGGAAAAGGTAGCGGGCGGCAAATGCCACAGCCGCTCCTGAAGGTTCAGGCGCGTGAGCCACCGCGCGGCTTCTGCGCGCGCATCCGCTGCCGCCACGCCGAGCCGGCGCAGCGGTTCGGCCACGATGTCCAGGGTGGAGACACGCGGAATCACGCGCAGGAACTGCGACACATAACCCAGGGTGCGGCGCCGCAGCTCCAGCACCTCGCGGGGTTCGGCATGCGAGAGGCGAACCCACTGGTCATCGTGGCGCACACGCACCTCGCCGCCACTGGCGCCGTAGTTGCCGTAAAGGCAGCGCAGCAAGGAGCTTTTGCCGCTGCCGGAATGGCCGGTCAAGGCCAGGCACTCACCGGCGGCCACCGAGAGAGTGATGCCCGAGAAGACCGGCAGCGCCAGCCCGCCGCGGCCGTGCAGGGTGAAGGTTTTCGACAGTTGGGTGGTTTCAAGCAAGGCGGTCATGGGCACTCACGGTGGATGTGGGAGGAACGGTTCAGGGGGTCAGCACCGAAGACACCAGCAGCTGCGTGTAAGCATGTTGCGGATCGTCGAGCACGCGGTCGGTCAGTCCCTGCTCGACCACCTGGCCGTCTTTCATGACCAGCATGCGGTGCGCCAGCAGCCGGGCCACCGCCAGGTCATGGGTCACGATCACCGCGGCCAGTTGCAGTTGATCCACCAGTTCGCGCAACAAGTCCAGCAGGCGCGCCTGCACCGACACATCGAGGCCGGTGGTCGGCTCGTCCATGAAAACCAGCCGCGGATGCGTGACCAGATTGCGCGCGATCTGCAGACGCTGCTGCATGCCGCCGGAATAGGTGCCCGGCAGATCGTCGATGCGGCCCTGGTCCAGTTCGACACGCTGCATCCAGTCCAGCGCCTGTCCGCGCAGCTTGCCGTAATGCCGGCTGCCCAGGGCCATCATGCGTTCGCCGATGTTGGCGCCGCCTGACACGTTCATGCGCAGACCGTCGCGTGCGTGCTGCTCGACAAACCCCCAGTCGGTGCGCGCCAGCCAGCGCGAGCGGGCTTCGGACAGATCTGCCAGATTGACGAGGCCGGCCTCACCGCGAACGGGCGCCGCGCCGGCAGCGCCGGCTTCCGCCCGCACGTCGTAATGCACCGAACCCGCATCGCAGGCCAGGCGCGCGGCCAGCAGGCGCAGCAGGGTCGACTTGCCGGAGCCGGACTCCCCAACCACCGCCAGCACTTCGCCGGGGTAAAGATCGAAACTCACGTCGTGGCAGGCCCAGCGCAGCCGGCCGGCCTGCATGAACTGTTTGCCGGCGCCGCGCACCGACAGCAGCAGATCGCTGTTCATGACGTGCCCTCCGCAGTTGTGCGCGCCAGCACATCGGGCATGTGCACCGCCTGCTGCGTGCCGGCATGGCCCGCATCGCGGCGTTCACCGCAATAGTCACTGTCCGAGCAGACAAACAAGCGGCTACCCGCGTCATCCACAATCATTTCATCGAGAAAGCTGTCGGCAGCCCCACACAGGGCACAGGCATGGTCCCAGCGCTGCACTTCAAACGGATGATCCTCAAAGTCGAGGCTGCGCACCGCGGTATAGGGTGGAATCGCGTAGATGCGCTTCTCCCGCCCCGCTCCAAACAGTTGCAGCGCTGGATTCATGTGCATCTTGGGGTTGTCAAATTTCGGTATCGGCGAAGGCGAAGTGAGGTAGCGCTCATTCACCAGAACCGGGTAGTCGTAGGTTTTGGAGATGGCGCCGAGTTGCGCAATGTCCTCATAAAGTTTCACGTTCATCAGGCCGTATTCCGCCAGCGCATGCATGGTGATGGTTTCACGGCGGCGAGGTTCCAGGCGGAACAGCGGCTCCGGCATGGGCACCTGATAAACAAGGATCTGGCCTTCTTTCAGCGCCCGTTCGGGAATGCGGTGACGCGTCTGGATGATGCTGGCGGCTGCGGTTTTTTCGGTGGTCTCCACGCCGGTGGTGCGCGCAAAGAAGCGCCGGATGTTCACTGCGTTGGTGGTGTCGTCGGCGCCCTGATCAATCACCTTGAGCACATCGCTGCGCCCGATGATGCTGGCGGTGACCTGCACCCCGCCCGTGCCCCAGCCGTAGGCGAACGGCATTTCGCGCGAACCGAAGGGCACCTGGTAACCGGGGATGGCCACGGCCTTGAGCATGGCGCGGCGGATCATTTTTTTGGTCCGCTCGTCGAGAAAACCGAAGTTGTAGTTGTTGTCCATCATGCGGCCTCCTGGGCCCGGGATGCACTGGAACCAGGGGCGGCCTGTTCGGGGCTGGTCTGGTCCTGTGCATGGGCGGCGCGCA
>CBFGNA010000285.1:0-4126 GCA_965650045.1 uncultured Polaromonas sp. | reverse complement strand
GTTCACACGCCGCAGTTCAACGGGAAGCAGGAGGGAGTTTTCGCCATGCGTTCAGGGTTCGCCCCGACTCGCAAGCGCCGCGACTTTTAACCTGCGCTGCCCCCGCAACGGTAAAACGGACGAGTGTTTTCCCTGAAGTTCCGCTTCAGGTGCATTCAGCCCCCATCACAGCCACTGAGCGTTTGAACATGCGCTTGGGAAGGCGATGAGGACAGTTCCGTCAGCCCGGATACCGGCCAACAAGGTGGTTGCACGTCCAAAAGGGCTGCAGCCGTAACGCTCAATGCACTGGCGGGGAAGCCGGTGAGGGCTTTTGTTGAATGTTTCATCCATGAAAACCTGTGTTTTTTATGCGCGGCCTGCTGCGCTTTCGCTGGCGCTCGCCGCTGTTATGCCTGCCTGGGCGCAATCCCCGGCCGACCGGCCGCTGAAGGAGACGGTGGTCACGGCCACGCGCACGGCCCAACCCCTGACCGACCTTGTTGCCGATGTCAGCGTGATGGACCGGGAGGCCATCGAACGCAGCGGCGCCACCGGCCTGGCCGACGTGCTGGCCCGCTTGCCCGGCATCGAATTCCAGCGCAATGGCGGGCCGGGCACCACGACCGGGGTGTTTGTACGCGGCGCCGAATCGCGCTTCACCGCGGTTTACATCGATGGCGTGCGCATTGACTCCCAGGCCACCGGGGGCGCCGCCTGGGAAAGCATTCCGGTCTCGCAGATTGACCGCATCGAGGTGCTGCGCGGGCCGGCCGCTGCGGTGTACGGCTCGGATGCGCTGGGTGGCGTGATCCAGATTTTTACCAAGCGCGGGGAAGGCCCGTTTTCCCCCTTTGCCGGCATCGGCGTGGGCTCGCGGGGCACCAACAAGGCCGACGCGGGATTCAGCGGTGCCACCGGTGCCTTTGACTACTCCCTGGGCATGGCTGCCGAACGCAGCACCGGTTTCAATTCGCGCAGCATTGCAGGGCAGAATCCCGACACCGACGGCTACCGCAGCCGCTCTTTCAATGCCAAACTCGGTTTCCAGATCAACCAGGCACACCGGCTGGAGGCAGCGGTCCTCTCGAACAACATGAAGGCGCAGTACGACAGCGCTTTTTTGCGTGACGACCTGAACCTGCGGGAACTCGACACCCTCGGGCTGAACTGGCAGGCCCGGTGGAATGAGGCCTACAGCACGCGCCTGAGCGTGACCGACTCGCGCGACCGTTACCAGACCGTGCCTTCGCCTTACCTGACCGTGACGAGCTTGCGCGGCTACCTGTTTCACAACGAACTGCACCTGGGCGCACATGTACTGACGGCTGACCTGGAGCGCAAGGAAGACCACCTTGAAAACAGCCCGATTGATCGGGGCCGCTCACAGGACGGATTGGCGCTGGGGTACGGCTGGAAAGGCCAGCAGCATACGGTGCAGCTCAATGCACGCCACGACAACGACAGCGAGTTCGGCGGCAAGAATACCGGCAGTGCGGCCTACGGTTTTACCCTCACGCCCCAGTGGCGCGCCACCATCTCGGCGGCCACCGCCTTCCGCGCCCCCACGCTGTACCAGCGCTTCAGCATTTACGGGGTCTCGACGCTGCAGCCGGAAAGCAGCCGCAACATCGAGGCGGGATTGCGTTATGCCGAGGGCAGCAGCCACTTCGGTTTTGTCGCCTACCGCAACCGCGTTGACAACCTGATCACCTTTACCAGCGGTTCAGGTCCTTGCACCAACGGGCGCGCCCCCGTGACCCTTGCCAACCGCGCCTGTTATTCCAACACCGCACGCGCCGAATACGCCGGGGTCACTTTCACAGGCGGCTACAAGCTCGGCAATACCGTGCTGGCGGCGTCGCTTGATCTGCAGAACCCGCGCGACCTGAACACCGGCAAAAGCCTGGCGCGCCGCGCGCGCAGCCATGCGGTGCTGACGGCCGACACCCGCGCTGGCACCTGGTTGCTGGGCGCGGAAGCCCAGCTGTCAGGTCGCCGCTACGACGACGCGGCCAATACCAAAACGCTGGGCGGCTACACGCTGATCAACCTCAGCGCCAGCACCGCGCTGGCGCCGGACTGGACCGTGACCGCGCGCGTGGACAATGTCACCGACAAATCCTATGAACTGGCGCAAACCTATGCCACGGCCGGCCGTTCCGTTTATGTGGGGCTGAAATGGGCGCCACGTTGAGCATCCAGCCATCCCGCCCATGACCGAACCCATCCGCTGCCCCGCCATCCTGATCGCTGCCCCGGCCTCCGGTCAGGGCAAGACCACCGTGGCTTGCGCGCTGGCACGCTTGCATACGCGGCAGGGCCGGCGGGTGCGGGTGTTCAAGTGCGGGCCCGACTTTCTGGACCCCTGCTGGCTGGCGCTGGCCAGCGGCGCGCCGGTGCACCAGCTCGATTTGTGGATGACCGGCGAGGCCGACTGCGCGCAGCGCCTGCGCGATGCGGCGGAGCATGCCGACCTGATCATCGTCGAAGGGGTGATGGGCCTTTTTGACGGCCAGCCCAGCGCCGCCGATCTGGCGCAGCATTTTGGCCTGCCGGTGCTGGCGGTGATCGACGCCGGCGCGATGGCCGGCACATTCGGCGCGCTGGCCTGGGGGCTTCAGTCCTACCGCGACGGCTTGCGTTTTGCCGGCGTGCTGGCCAACCGCGTGGCTTCCGACGGCCATGCGGCGATGCTGTCGGAGAGTCTGCGTGATCCGGCGCAATGGCAGGGCGCCTTGATGCGCAATCCGGCTTTTAATCTGCCGGAGCGGCACCTGGGCCTGGTGATGTCTGCCGAGATGGACGATGCCATGGCCCGGCTGGACGCCGCTGCCGACGCACTCGCTGCGACGGCACTGGGGCAGGTGGATAGGGATGCGCTGCAGGCCTGGTCGGTGGATTTTGCTGCGTCGACCGAGGGGCATGCAGCGCCGACCCTGCTGCAGGGCGTGACCATTGCCGTCGCGCGCGACGCGGCCTTCTGTTTTATCTATGCGGCCAACCTCGACTGCCTGCAGGCGCTGGGCGCCCGGCTGGTCTTTTTCTCGCCGCTGGCCGGCGCTGTCCTGCCTGAGTGCGATGCCCTGTGGCTGCCCGGGGGTTACCCCGAGTTGCATGCAGCCAGGCTGGCAGAGCACAGCGCCATGCAACGCGCCCTTGCCGCCCACGTGGCAGCCGGCAAGCCGGTCTGGGCGGAATGCGGCGGCATGATGGCGCTGTTCGACGAACTGCAAACCGCTGACGGCCAACGTTTCGCGGCCTGGGGCTTGATGCCGGGACGCGTGACGGTGCACACCCGCATCGCGGCGCTGGGGCCGCAGCAGCTGGCTGTTTCGGGGGGCAGCTTGCGCGGCCATACCTTTCACTACTCCACCTGCGACACGCCCTTGCTGCCTGCGGCGCGCACTGAAGCTGCGCCGGGGCGCAAGCTGCGCGGCGAAGGCGAGGCGCTGTATGTGGCCGGGCCGGCGGACAATCTGAAAGCGAGCTACTTCCATGCCTGGTTTGCGTCGAATCCGGCCGCTGCGGCCTCACTGTTTCTGAAAGGCATGCCATGAACGGATCCATGGACTGGCGCACCATGGCCTATGGTCCGCAGCGCATCGTCTGCCTGACCGAGGAACCGACTGAATGGCTTTATCTGCTGGGCGAGGAGCGGCGCATCGTCGGCATTTCGGGCTACACCGTGCGCCCGCCGCGTGCGCGTGAGGAAAAACCGAAAGTCAGTGCCTTCCTGAACGCGAAGATCGACAAGATCGTCGAACTGCAGCCCGATTGCGTGATTGGCTTTTCCGATCTGCAGGCTGACATCGCGTCCCAGCTCATTAAAAAAGGCATCGCCGTCACCATCTTCAACCAGCGCAGCGTGGCAGAGATTTTCTCCATGCTGTATCAGCTGGCCGCCATGGTCGGGCGCGAGGCGCGCGGCCTCGAACTGATCCGGGGCATGCAGCAGCGTCTGCTGGAGATCGAGCGTGCCGCATCGGCGCTCAAACGCCGGCCGCGCGTGTTTTTCGAGGAGTGGTACGACCCGCACATCAGCGCCATCGCCTGGGTGTCCGAGCTGATCGGCATTGCCGGGGGTGACGATTGTTTTCCGGAACTGGCGGCGCAGCCCATGGGCAAGGACCGCATCATTGCCGAC
>CBFGNA010000284.1:0-4128 GCA_965650045.1 uncultured Polaromonas sp. | reverse complement strand
GATGTGATGTGGGGCCGCGAGGTAGCACGTCTGATCTACCCGGGTGTCTCACAGATGCTGCCGCAGTCCGCGGTGCGGCGCCTGGTGGTGGACATCGGCGGACGCTCCACCGAGATGATTCTGGGCGAGGGCCTGGAGGCCCTGGTGATGGAGTCCTACCGCGTCGGTAGCGTGGCCTGGTCCATGAAATATTTTCCCGAGGGGCAGTTCACGGCGCGCGCCTTTGCGGCAGCGGAGGTGGCAGCCAAGGCGGTGCTCGATGAAGCGCTGAACCTCTACCCGGCTGAAAGCTGGGAAGTCGCTTACGGTTCCTCCGGCACGGTGGGCGCTGTGGCCGACGTGCTGGGCGCGGCCGGCCAGCCGGCGGGCCTGGTCACCCGCGAAGGGCTGGACTGGCTGCTGGACCGGCTGCTCAAGGCCCAAAACGCCGAGCGCCTGAAGCTCGACGGCATGAAGGACGACCGGCGCGCGGTCATCGGCGGTGGCGTCAGCGTGCTCCGCGCTGTTTTTGACCTGCTCGGCATCTCGCACATGCAGGTGGCGCAGGGCGCGCTGCGCCATGGCGTGCTGTATGACCTGCTTGAACGCGAAGACAACACCAGCGACCTGAGATCGTCCACGGTCCAGGGACTGGCGCGCAAATTTGCCGTGGATGCGGCGCAGTCCCAGCGCGTCAGCAAGGCGGCCCGGACCTTGTTCCAGCAGGCCAGCCCGGAATTGCCGCCCGCGGATCTGGAGCGCTTTCAACGCAAGCTCGACTGGGCCGCGCAACTGCACGAAATCGGCAGCCACATCGCCCACAGCGATTACCACAAACACGGCGCCTACATCCTGGACAACGCCGATGCGCCGGGCTTCGCGCTGCCCGAAACGCACCGGCTCAGCCTGCTGGTGCTGGGCCACCGCGGCAAGCTGCGCAAACTCGAAGCCGACTTCACAGATGCGGTGTTTGTGAGGCAGTTGCTGAGCCTGCGGCTCGCCGTGATCCTGTGCCACGCGCGCCGCGATCCGGACCTCAAGGGCATGCAGCTGGCAAGCACAGCGGACAGCCACCGTTTTGTGCTGGCTTGCCGCAGCGGCTGGGCTGCCGCCTACCCGCAATCGGCGCATCTGCTGCGCGAAGAGGTGCTGGCCTGGGAAAAAACCGACTGGACGCTGATCGTGGCCAGTCCGTGAACGGCCGCTTGCAGGGGATCGCAAGCCGCCGCCCTCCTTCAACCAGACTCAGGTCAGTTCAATCGCCATGGCTGTCGCTTCGCCACCGGCCAGGCATATGGATGCCACACCACGCTTGAGGCCGCGCGACTTCAGGGCATAAATCAGTGTCACCAGGATACGCGCACCCGAAGCACCAATGGGGTGGCCCAACGCACAGGCACCGCCATTGACGTTGACCTTGTCGTGCGGCACCTGGAGTTCATGCATGAGCGCCATCGGCACCACGGCAAAAGCCTCGTTGACTTCCCACAGGTCGACGTCCTCCACCTTCCAGCCGGCCTTGGCCAACACCTGGCGCGCAGCACCTATGGGCGCCGTGGAAAACCACTCGGGCTCCTGCGCAAAGGTGGCGTGTGCCACGATGCGGGCGAGCGGCGTCACGCCCAGCCGGGTGGCGGTGGACTGTGCGGTCAGAACCAGCGCGGCGGCACCGTCGTTGATCGACGAACTCGATGCCACGGTGATGGTGCCGTCCTTCTTGAAGACGGTTTTCAGCTGCGGCAGCTTGTCCAGCCGGATCTTGCCCGGGCCTTCGTCCATGCTGACGACGCGCTCCTCGCCGCGAACCTGGACGGTCACCGGCGCGATCTCGGCGGCAAAGGCGCCGCTGGTTATAGCTTGCTGGGCGCGCTGCACGCTGGCCGTCGCAAACGCATCCTGCGCTTCCCGCGTGAAATTGAAATGCGCAGCGCAGTCCTCGCCAAAGGCACCCATGACCCGCCCCGGCTGGTAGGCGTCTTCGAGGCCGTCCAGCACCATGTGGTCCAGCACCTGGCCATGGCCGATGCGCAGGCCGCTGCGCCCCCTGGGCAGCAAATGCGGTGCGTTGGTCATGCTTTCCATGCCGCCGGCCACCATCACTTCATGCGTGCCCGCGCGGAGCAGGTCGTGTGCCAGCATCACCGCCTTCATGCCCGAGCCGCACATCTTGCTCAGCGTCACGGCGCCGGCGGTCTTGGGCAGGCCACCCTTGAACGCCGCCTGGCGCGCCGGCGCCAGCCCCTGCCCGGCCATCAGGCAGTTGCCCATGAAAACCTCACCGACTTTTTCTGCCGCAATGCCCGAGCGTTGGACCGCCGCGCGTATGGCGACACCGCCGAGGTCGTGCGCGGCCAGGCTCGCAAAATCGCCTTGCAAGGCGCCCAAAGGCGTCCGTGCCGCCGCTGCAATCACTATCTGTTCCATGAAAAGCCTTTCGTGTTTGATCAGGTGGGTCGCGTGACCAGCCCGAGTTCCTGGCGCGCCAGCTGCATCGCATCGCTGCCGTCACGCCGGCCGAGAATCCAGTCCGGCCGCGGCTGCAGTGCCTTTTCCTTGACTTCGATGAGCTGCTTCCAGTCCTGGATCAGATCGCGGCGCGCTATGCGCCACGCACCGTCACGGCGCTCGAAGCGGTCCAGGTAGCGCGAGGAGGTGAAGATGTCCATCCACACCCCTTCGCCCCCGGCCGCACCGCCGGTGAACTGCGCCAGCTGCGCCTTGGCTTCCGGCGGATACTGCTGAATGGTGCGCACATAGGTTTCCACCAGCGCCAGGTCCTCGTTGACAAACTCGATGACCTGATTGCCCACGAAATGACTGGAGAAATGGATCGGCTTGTGGCGCTGCAGAATCCAGTCCACCAGCCCTTCCACCGGGCCGATGTAGGGGCCGTGGCTGTCGATGGTGCCGGGATAAAAGCAGTCCAGCATGCCCTGTTTGTCGAGGCGGTCCACGGCGCGGCACCACTTGCCCATCACGTCCTGGATCTTCAGGCGGTCCACCACGCGTTCTGGCGAAAATTGTTCGATAGCCATCTGTTGTTGCTCCGGTGTGCGAAGGCGTCAGACGCCCTTAAGGTTGACACGCGCGGCCAAGGCCTTGATGGCGCCCTCTTCCTTCTGGATCAGCTTGCCCAGGTCTTCGGGCGAACCGCCCACCGGGATGGCGCCGTAGGTTTCCATCTTCGCGAGCACCTCCTTGTCGGCCAGCATGGCGTTCAAGGCCGTGTTGATGCGCAGGATGACGGCACGAGGCGTGCCTGCGGGAGCGCTGACACTGAACCAGGGCGCAATGTCGTAATCGGGAATGCCCGCCTCCAGCATGGTCGGCACGTCGGGCAGCTGCGGCGTACGCCGGCGCGTGGTCACTGCCAGGGCCTTGATGCGGCCAGCCTGAATGAGTTTCAGCGACGAGGAAATCTGGTCGATGGTGAAGTCGGTGGTGCCGCCTATCAGGTCGGCCAGCATCGGTGCGCTGCCCTTGTAGGGCACATGGATGGCGCTGGCCCCGACCTTCTGTTTGAAAATTTCGGCGGACACATGCGAGCTGGACGCAATGCCCGGGCTGCCGTGTTTGAGGGCACCCGGTTTGGCCTTGAGCATGGCCACCAGCTCCTGCACATTGTTGACCCCCAGGTCGGGACGCACCATCAGCACGTTCGGGATTTCGGCCACGGTGATGATGGGGTCGAAAGAATGAATGCCGAAAGGCAGCTTCTCGAACACGAAATGGTTGGTGACCACCGTACCCACCGAACCGAGCAGCAGCGTGTATCCGTCCGGCTTGCTGCGCGCCACCGCAGCGCAACCGATGGTGCCGGTGGCGCCGGCCAGGTTGTCCACCACCACCGGCTTGCCAAAGGCTTTCTGCAGGTTGTCGGCCACCAGGCGCCCGATGATGTCGGTGGTGCCACCGGCCGGGAAAGGCACCATCACCTTGATGGTGTTGTCGGGCCAGGCCTGCGCGAAAGCCGGGCCGGCAAAGGGCAGCGCCAGGGCGGCGCCGGTGAAGGTTCTGCGTGAAATTTTCATGGTTTGTCTCCTGCGTGTTGTAAGGGTTGAAAGGTCAGTACCAAAAAAAAAGGTGGGCGCGTGTGCTCAGCGCGGGGCCATGCGGATCGCACCGTCAAGGCGGATCACCTCGCCATTG
>CBFGNA010000283.1:0-4139 GCA_965650045.1 uncultured Polaromonas sp. | reverse complement strand
CTTTTGGCGAAGCAAAAGAAAGTTACTTGCCGCCGGGCAACCCCCGGCTTGTTGGTATGCCTCGAACAACCGAAGCGAAGTAAAGAAGGCTTCGACAGGCTCAGCCCGAACGGTCTGTGGGTAATCGACAGGCCCGGATCAAGTCCGTGGCTCACAGCACAGCACACGATTCGCTATAAATTCAATAGCTGGTTGCGCCCGTCACACAAGGGCTAGAGGCCTTTTTTGCTTGAAGGTCCACGAGCCCCACACCGACTGGCGGCAGGCTCAGAGCATCGCCGCCGGCTCGTCGCTGGCCAGCACCTCTTGTGCCCAGCGCTGCAGCTTGCCGGCATCGGCGCGCAGCACCTGCTGCTTGACCGCGAGGATTTGCGAGGGATGCATGGAGAAGCTGCGCAGGCCCATGCCCAGCAGCAGGCGCGTCATGTTGACGTCGCCGGCCATTTCGCCGCAGACGCTCACGCCCTTGCCCTGCGCGTTGCACTCGGCAATCGTGTCGGCGATCAGGCGCAGCACCGCCGGGTGGCAGGGGTCGTACAGGTGCGCCACCGACTCGTCGGCGCGGTCAATCGCCAGCGTGTACTGGATCAGGTCGTTGGTGCCTATCGACAAAAAGTCGAAGTACTTGAGGAAGAGCCTGAGCGTCAGCGCGGCGGCCGGGATTTCGATCATCGCGCCCAGCTTGACCGGCCCGTAGGCGACGCCTTTGTTGTCGAGCTCGGCGCGGGCGAAGTCCAGCAGCGACAGCGTCTGGCGGATTTCGCTGCCGTGCGCCAGCATGGGCACCAGCAGGTGCACCGGGCCGTGCGCGGCGGCACGCAGGATGGCACGCAGCTGCGTCAGAAACATCGGCGGGTCGGCCAGGCTCCAGCGGATCGCGCGCAGCCCCAGCGCCGGATTGAGTTGGCCGTCCTGCGTGCGCCCGGCGAGTTTGTCCAGCGGCTTGTCGGAGCCGATGTCCACCGTGCGTATCGTCACCGGCAGACCATTCATGCCTTCGACCGCCTTGCGGTAGGCCAGGTATTGCTCCTGCTCGTCGGGCAGCTTGCTGCGGCCCATGAACAAAAATTCGCTGCGGAACAGGCCCACACCCTGCGCGCCCACGCTGACGGCGCCGGCGGTGTCGTCGGGCATCTCGATGTTGGCCAGCAGTTCGACCTTCTGCTCGTCCAGCGTCACCGCCGGGGTGTTGATCAGCCGGTTCAGGCGCTGGCGCTCCAGCTCGCCCTGACGCTGCTTGAAACCATATTCGGCCAGGATGATGGGCGAGGGATCGACGATCAGCACACCGGCATCGCCGTCGATGATGACCCAGTCGTCCTGCTCGATCAGCTGGCTGGCACTGCGCGCGCCGACCACCGCAGGGATGTCGAGGCTGCGTGCCACGATGGCGGTGTGCGAGGTCTTGCCGCCCACATCAGTGGCAAAACCGACAAACAGGCTTTGCTTGAACTGCAGCATGTCGGCCGGCGAGATGTCGTGCGCCACCAGCACCAGCGGCACGTCCATGGTGTCGTCGAGCAGCAGATCCTGCTGGCGCGGCAGCCGGCCCGGTGGCGGTGGCGCGGCGGGCAGCACCGGCGAAGCCACACCTTTCATGTAGCCGAGGATGCGCTCGACCACCTGTTCAAGGTCGGCCTTGCGCTCGCGCAGGTACTCGTCCTCCATGTCGTCGAACTGGCGCGCGATGATTTCGTACTGCGTGGTCAGCGCCCACTCTGCGTTGTAGAGCCGGTCGGTGATCCAGTGCTTGACGCCGCTGATGAGCTGCTCGTCCTGCAGCAGCATCAGGTGCACATCGAGCAGCGCCGACAACTCGTGCGGCGCGTCTTTCGGCAGGTCGCGCTGCACCCGCGTGACTTCTTCGGACACCGCATCGCGCGCCACGCGCAGGCGCTGGATTTCGTCAGCCGTCTTCGACGCGTCGATGAAGTAATGCGCCACGTCGGCCCGGCTGGACGCGACCAGCACGGCACGCCCGATGGCGATGCCGCGGGAGACGGCGAGACCATGGACCGAAAAAGTCAAGCGCCTGCTCCCCCGCGCGATGCGAAGCGAGCCGTCCAAGTCCAGTCCGAGCCGCGGAACCGGCTTTGCCGGGCCGCAGGCGGGGCGGCCCCCTCGGGGGGCAGGGAGTTACGCGAAGCGAACGACCGTGGGGGCAACATTCATTCACCCTCCCCGAACTTGTCGTGAATCAACGCAAGGATGGCGTCCATGGCCTGCTGCTCGTCGGCGCCGTCGGTTTCGACCTCGACGGTGCTGCCGATGCCGGCGGCCAGCATCATCACGCCCATGATGCTTTTGGCGTTCACGCGGCGCTCGCCCTTGGTCATCCAGACCTCGCAGGCAAAACTGCCGGCCAGTTTGGTGAGCTTGGCCGATGCGCGGGCGTGCAGGCCCAGTTTATTGCTGATGGTCGTGCTGTTCTTTATCATGATTCCTGCGAGCCTGGTTCTGTGGTGCGGTGATCGCCACCTGCATCACGCCCTGTGTTCCCCCCATCACCGCGCGTGCCACCAGCGCATCCAGTGCCTCGTGCCGGTAAGACACGGTGCGCAGCAGCATCGGCAGATTGACGCCGGTGATCAGCTTCGAACGCACCCCATCGACCAGCTTTTGCGCCACGTTGCACGGTGTTGCGCCGAACACGTCGGCCAGCACCAGCACATGCGAGGTGCCGAGCTGGCTGAACACGATGCGGGCCTGCGCCAGGGTTTCTTCGGGCGGCATGTTGGGCTGGACGTCCAGCGCCACCACACCGGCCGGATTCTCCGGGAAGACATGCAGCACGCATTGCCGCAGGGCCGAAGCCAAAGGCGCGTGGGCGATGATGAGAATGCCGTTCATTGCGGGGAATTATCAGCGTTCACGCTGAGGAAATAGGCATATGAGGCGATACAACAACACAAAAACACGCCCAGCGCCGCCTGAAAGCTGGCCACTTCAGCCAGGCCCGCGGCCTTGAAGGCATCCATCAGCAGGCCGATGCCCCACTGCACCACAAACACGCCCGAGAAAATCACCAGGTTGTAGGCCGACAGCGCGCGCCCCGCCAGCGAGGCATGAAAGGCCATGCCCACCGCCGGCTGCGCCAGGCTCATGGCGCTGCAGCTCATGCAGAACAGTGCCCAGCCCAGCCAGCCGGTGGCCGACCCCAGCACGATATTCACCGTCAGCACCGCGATGCTCAGCGGCACGCCCCAGGCGATGAGCCGCGTGGCGTGCCAGCCGTGGCGCACCAGCCAGGGGTTGACCATGCCCCAGGTCCAGAAGGTCACCAGCATGGTGGCATTGATATAAAACAGGCCGGTGGCCGACTCCAGCGGCGTGTAACCCGCCACCCGGACCATCCACGGCCCGGCCCACAGCGTCTGCATCGCCACCAACCCGCCATAGTTGAAAAAGGCCAGCGGCGTCATCTTCTGGAAGTAGCGGTTGCGAACCACGTCGGCGTAGCGGCCAGGAGCTGGCGTATCGGCCGACTTCGCTTCCAGTGTGGCCGAACGCAGCGAAGGGCCGCCCCGAGCAAGTTCAGCCCCCTCGGGGGGCAGCGACGACGCGTCAGCGCGGAGCGTGGGGGCCATATCCCATCGCGGCACCAGCCAGGCGATGCCCAGCATCGATACCACAATCAGCCCCGCCAGAATCCAGAACAGCGCGCGCCAGCCGGTCAACGGCATCAGCCACTGAACCGGCAGCGTGGACGCCAGCATCCCCAGCGAGGCGGTCATGAGCATCCACGAATTGGCACGCAGCAGCGCCGCCGGTTTCAGCCAGCGCCGGTAACCGGTCAGCGGCGCCATCAGGCAGGCGCTGACGCCCATGCCCAGCACCACCCGAGCCGCCAGCAGGCCGCTGAAACTGCTGGCGACGGAAAACGCCAGGCTGCCCAGCACCGACAAGGCCAGGAACCACAGGATCACGCGTTTCGGCCCGTGGCGGTCCAGCCAGGCGCCCAGCGGCAATTGCATGACCGCAAAGCCCAGGAAATACCCCCCCGCCAGCAGGCCCAGATCGCGGGAATGCAATGCGAACTCCTGCGTCAGCACCGGCGACAGGGTGGCCGTGATGGCGCGCACCAGCGCCGAGCAGAAATAGGCCGCCGCAAATGCCAGAAAAACAAGGATCGCGGTTTT
>CBFGNA010000282.1:0-4151 GCA_965650045.1 uncultured Polaromonas sp. | reverse complement strand
CTGGACAGACCGGCCGCCGGCTCGTCGAGCAGCAACACCTGCGGATCGGTAGCGAGTGCGCGCGCAATCTCGACCAGGCGCCGGTCCACATGTGGCAGGCCCGCCGCGGCCATGCGTGCGGAACCTGTGTAGCCGCAACGGGCCAGCAGGGCGCGGCTCTGCGCGCGCAAGGCGCCGGTGTTGAACTTGCCGGCACGCAGCGGGTTGCCGAGGCGGCCCCGGCACAGGGCCAGGGCCACGTTGTCTTCGACGCTCAGCGTGCCGAAGAGTTGCGAGGTCTGGTAGGTGCGCGCCACGCCGCTGCGCGAGAGTTGCCAGGCGGCGGGGCCGAGCAATGCCTGGCCCTGCAAGGCGAACGAACCGGCCGACGGTTTGTAGAACCCGCTGAGCATGTTGAGCACCGTAGTCTTGCCCGCGCCGTTGGGGCCGATCAGGCTGGTCACGCCGCCGGCCAGGGTGTCGAAACTCAATTCATGCACAGCACGCACACCGCCGAACACACGGCCCAGGCCGGTGACCGTCAGCGCGCCGCGTGGCGTGGTGGCGGCAGCTGGCAAGGCGTCCGCGTCGGAAGCGCTCACAGGTGCATCTGCAGCCAGGGGCCGCACACGCCGCCACAAGCCGCCCACCAGGCCCGCCATGCCTTGCGGCGCAGCCCACAACACCGCCAGCAGCAGCGCACCGAAGAACAGCAACCGGTATTCCTCCAGGCTGGCCAGCAGTTCGGGCAGCACACCGACGATCACCGCGCCAATCACCGGCCCGAGGATGGAACCGGCGCCGCCGATCATCACCACCAGCACAAACAGAATGGACTGCAACATGCCGAAGCCCTGGGGCGTGACAAAACCCGACAGCGGCGCGAACAGGCCACCGGCCAAGCCCGCCACGGCCGCCGACACCGCAAAAGCCACGGCCTTGATCAGCAGCGGGTTGATGCCGACCGACTCGCAGGCGGTTTCGCTGTCCTTCACCGCGCGCATGGCGGCGCCCCAGGCGCTGCGCGACAGCCAGCTGTAGAGCGCCAGCACCACAGCGCAGGCGATGATGGACAGTGCTGCCACACCACGCACATCGAACTTCAGCGCACCCAGCGCCGGTGCAGCCACGCCCATGATGCCGTTTTGCCCACCGGTGACGCTGCGCCACTCGACGATGCCGTGTTCGACGATGAAGCCGAAGGCAATCGTCACCATGGCAAGATAAGGCCCCTTGACGCGCAGGGCCGGCAGCGCCAGCAAAAAGCCCAGCACAGCGCTGAGTGCCACGCCCAGCGCCCAGGCCAGCCAGAAGTTCATGCCGAATTTCGTGGTCAGCACCGCCACCGCGTACGCACCCAGCGCGTAAAACCCGGCGTGGCCGAAAGACACCTGGCCCGTCAGGCCGAGCAGCACGTTCAGGCCGATGCCGACGATGGCAAGCAGGGCCACATTGGCCAGCACATACACAAAATAGCCGTTGACGGTCCAGGCCAGAGCGAGGGCGGCGAGCATCAGCAACGCCATCACCGCCACCGCCGGTGCCGGGCCCAGCCCCCAGAGCCATGTCGAAGGCCTGGAAAAAGTTGACATGCGGCTCATACCTTCTTGACCTCCAGTCGGCCAAACATGCCATTGGGCCGCAGCGCCAGCACCACGATCACCAGCGAAAACATGATGATCTGCGTATAGCTGGAACCCAGCGTAGAGGTGATCAGCGCCTCGCCGATGCCGAACAGCAGGCCGGCCAGCATCACACCCCAGGCGCTGGTGATGCCGCCGAGGATGGCGACGGCAAAGGCCTTGAGGCCGAACAGCGTGCCCATGTCGGAATGCACATTGAACAGCGGCGCGACCAGCGCGCCGGCCACACCGGCAAACAGCGTGGACAGCGCAAACGCGACCAGCACCACCACCTTGACCGGGATGCCCATCAGGCGCGCGGCATCGCGGTTCTGCTCGACCGCGAGCAGGGCCACGCCCCAGCGCGTGCGGCGCGCCACCAGGTGCAGCGCGCCGGCCAGCGCCAGGCCGATGACGGGAATCAGCAATTGCAGCGGATACACACCGAGACCGACCTCACCGAGTTGAATCGGCGTGACGGCCAGCGGCGAGGGCAGGTTGCGCGGCTCCTTGCCGAAGGTGAACATGACCACGTTGTCGAGCACGATGCCGAGCGCCACGGTGGACATCAGCCAGGCGTTGGAACCGCGGCTGGCAAACGGCCGCACCGCGACAAACTCGACCAGCATGCCGTAAAACGCGCACAGTGCGAGCGCTGCTGTCAGCGCCAGCGGCCAGGGCCAGCCCAGGGTTTGGGAAAAGGTGTAGGTCAGGACAGCACCGAGCATCATGGAACTGCCCTGGGCAAAATTCACCGTCGCCGAAACGGCGTAGGTGATGTAAAAGCCCAAGGCCATGAGGCCGTACATGCTGCCCAGACCGAGGCCGCTGATCAGCGCCGAAGTCAAAAGCATGGAAGTCTCCTGTCGGGCCATTCCGCCAACTCGGCGTGGCCCGACACATGGCAGGTTGTTGTCAGTTCATGCCCACGGGCAGGATGCGGTTGTCGATGAACTGCGCCCAGACGTAGTCGTTTTCGGTCACGGCGTCATGCACTTCGGCCGAGAAAGGTTTGACGTAAGTCTTGATCAGGCCTTCGTAGCGGTCGATCTTGTAGAAGCCCTGACGCACCTCGTCGCCCTTGGTGCTGCCGGCCTTGCTGATCGCCAGCGCGGCGAGTTGCATCGCGTCATAGGCATTGGCCACACCCACGGCCGGGGTCACGTCGTCTGCGCCCTTGATGTCGGGGTACTTGGCCATCAGTGCCTTCATGACCTTTTCGCCCACCGGTGTCTGTTTGCCGAAGAAGCTGTAGGTCTGCACAAAATGCACCGACTTGGCGTTCGGGCCGGCCAGCTCGGTGAAGCGGCCGCCGGCCGGGCCCCAGTGAGACACCACCGGGACCTTCCAGCCCATGCGGTCCAGCGACTTGACCACCTGCGCCGACGGGCCAACGTTGCCGACCATGAACAGCGTGTCAGCGCCAGCCGCGCGCAGCTTGGTCAGTTGCGGCACCACATCCACGTCGTTGGCTTCAAACTTTTCGATACCGGCGGCATTCATGTTTTTCGCAGCCAGCGCTGCAGTGAGGCCCTTCTCGTTGGACTCGCCCCAGGGGTTGTTGACCAGGATCATGCCGGGCTTGGCCGCCTTGAAGGTCTTTTGCGCGTACTGCAGCATGGCCCTGTTGACGATCTCGTCCACGGCCGAGACACGGAAGGCAAAGTTTGGATTGGCGCCATTTTTGGTGATGGGCGTACCGGCGGCCCAGGGGCCCATGAACGGGGTTTTTTCCTGGTTGGCAATCGGCACGATGGCCATGGAGACCGGCGTGTCCAGCCCGCCGAACAACACCGCGACCTGCTCCTTGAAGATCAGTTCGCGCGCGGCGACCACACCCTTTGCCGGGTTGCCTTCGTCGTCACGGCGCACCAGTTCCAGCTTGCGGCCGCCGAGCAGGCCGCCTTTGGCGTTGATCTCGTCGATGGCCACGGCCAGGCCGCGCGTGATGGCCTCGCCAGCTTTGGCCGACTGGCCCGACAGGGCGGTCACCAGGCCGATCTTGATGGCGTCCTGGGCATGGGCGGGCAAGCAGGCGAGGGTCGCCACGGCCGCAGCAGCGGCAACAAAAGAACGGCGGAACAAGGGCATGGCAATCTCCTGAAAAAAGGGTGGGCGGTTAAAACTCAGGGTTTGCGGATGCAAGCTCCATGCCACGCCAGCCTGGATAATTGACACAAACAAAAATTATTGAAAACAATCAACAATTCATATTGTTGACAATTTGATCCCGATTTGGGCACCAAAATTGCTCAGACAGAATCGATTCATGCACCTTCCCCAGCCTCATTTCGCCATGCACCGAAACAGAACATCCAGGCACACAAACCGTGCAACACGCGCCAAGTACGGGCCTTGCCTTCTGGAGCGCCAACCATGAGCCACGACCACGGGACGGCGGGACGGCCGGTGGCCAGCCACGGCCTGTTCAGCTACCAGGCCATCCACGACAGGCCGGACTACCACTGGCCGGGTGGAGCGCGGCTGGCGGTTTATATCGGCTTCAATCTGGAGCATTTCGCCTTTGGCGAAGGCCTGGGCGCGAATCTG
>CBFGNA010000281.1:0-4164 GCA_965650045.1 uncultured Polaromonas sp. | reverse complement strand
CCCGCACATGATGATTTCGCCCTGCTCGCCCTGCGGCATTTCCTGCAGGCTCACGGGGTCGATGACGCGTGCATCCACGCCGACAAAAGGCACGCCCAGGCACTGCTGCTTGGTCGCGTCCGGCGGGTTGCTGTGCGATGGCGCCGCGGTTTCTGTCAGGCCGTAACCCTCGGCAAACCGCAGGCCGTATTGCTCCCACAGCCGCTGGGCCACGGCTTGCGGCATGGCCGCGCCGCCGCCGCCGATGTAGACCAGGCCGCTCAAATCAAAACTTGCAAAATTTGGGCTGCCCAGCAGGTCGATCACCATGGTCGGGATGTTGGTCCAGTGCGTGACGCGCCACTTCGAAATCAGGCGCCCGGCCAGTTCGCGGTCCCAGCGCGGCATCACCACCAGCGTGGCCCCGCCATAAATCGCCGCATGCATGACCGACACCATGCCGGTGATGTGGAACATGGGCATCACCGACAGGACCACGTTCTCGAAGGTGCTGTTGCCCCACAGGCAACTGGCAACCGCGTTGTGCATGATGCTCGCATGGGTGTGCATGCAGCCCTTGGGCAGGCCCGTCGTGCCGCTGGTGTAGGGCAATACCGCCAGGTCCTGCGGTGTGGCGGTGTGGGCGGCAAGCGTGCTGCGGTCGCCGCGCAGCGCATCGGCCCAGTCCATGGCCTGACCACCATCGAGGGCGGGCAAGTCGTGCCGGGTGCCCAGCCAGTCCTGCCAGGCGGGCGGCAGCGTCTCCGCGCCCTCGGCCTGCAGATCGAAAGCGTCGCTGTAATGCGTGACGATCATGTGCTGCAGGCGCTCTGCGGGGGCGAGTTGTCCATTGGCGCGGGCCAGTTCGGGCGCGAGGTCGGCCGCAATGATGGCGACTTTGGCGTCCGGGTCGGTGATGTAGTGCTTGAGCTCTTCGGCCCGGTTCATCGGATTGACCGGCACCACCACGGCATCAGCGCGCAGGATTGCAAAGTTGGCGATCACCCACTGCGGGCAATTCTGCATGTCCAGCACCACGCGGTCGCCCTTTTTGACGCCCAGCCGGTGCAGCGTCGCCGCCAGGCGCTCGGCCTGGTCCAACACTTCGGCATAGGTGAACACCCGGCCGAAAAACACCAGCGCTGCCTTGTCCGGAAAGCGCAGGGCACTGACAGCGAGGTTGTGCCACAGCGAGGTGGCGGGCGGCGTGATGGCGTGGGGCAGGCGTTTTGGCCAGAACTTGAAATGGGCGCGGTCCTTGGGGTCTCCTTGGCGCCAAGCCTAACGTGCCGGCGGCGGCGGGGCATCGGGAAAGACGCTAGCGCCGTCACGTGCGCGACGCAGCGCAGGCGCTCCCAGGCCCCATGCCGGCAGCCACCCACGCCATGGCCGGGCCGCCTGTGTTTGGTGCAAAACGCACAAAAACATCGCGGGCCGCCATGCATACACCGGCAAGGTCACCAGCAAGGTGCACACAACTTGTATACCAGTCTTCCCAACCAGCCTGAAGCGCTGGCACGGGATATGCGTTATCCGGTACATGGCCACCGCCTCCGACATCAGCAGCCGCATCATTGAAGCCGTGATGGCGCAAAAACTCGCCCCGGGTGCGCGTCTGGGCGAGCAGCAGCTGGCCATGTTGTTCGACTGCAGCCGCACCATCGTGCGCGAGGCACTGACCCGGCTGGCCGCCCGCGGCATCGTCACGGTCAGCGCCCGGCGCGGCTGGTACGTGATCGAGCCCTCGCAGGAAGAAGCCCGCGAGGCCTTCGAAGCACGCCGGGTCATCGAGATGGGCTTGATCCGCTGCACCACCGAGGTCAGCAAAACCGCCATCAAACAGCTCCGAAACCACCTGACCCGCGAAAAGGCTGCCGTCAAGGGCAGCGACGTGGGCCTGCGCAGCTTTCTGCTCGGCGATTTCCACGTTTGCCTGGCCGAGTGCCTGGGCAACAGCCTGCTCGCCGACACCCTGCGCGACTTCACCGCACGTACCACGCTGATTGCGATGCTGTACCAGTCCTCCCACGATGCAGCCGAATCCTGCGACGAACATGTGCGCATCGTGCAGGCGCTCGAAAAAGGCGACCTGGTGCTGGCCGAGCAACTGATGCAAAGCCACATCGGCACCGTGCAGGCCGCGCTCAAGCTGCAGGCCGCCAGCGGCGACCCGCTGGCGCAACTGCGCAGCGCGCTGAGCCCCCTGTCCGCCCCTGCAACGGCACAAAAGTTGCCTGCCCCTGTTCGCAAACGCGGCCGCCAGGCCGCCCCTTTTCCTGACGATTCCGATTCCTCAACTTATCTAGGAGCCCTGTTATGACATCAAGCAAACGCCTTTTTTCTGTGGGCCTCACGGCCGTCGCCCTGCTGGCCGCCACTGGCGCGCATGCGCAAACCGCGCTGGACGGCATCATGAAAAGCAAGACCATCAAGATCGCCGTCCCCACCGACTTCCCGCCCTACGGCATGGTCGGCGTGGACCTGGCGCCGCAGGGCCTGGACGTGGACATGGCCAACTACATCGGCAAACAAATGGGCGTCAAGGTCGAGCTGGTGCCGGTCACCAGCGCCAACCGCATCCCCTACCTGCAGACCAAAAAAGCCGACCTGGTGATTTCCACGCTGGGCAAAAACCCGGACCGTGAAAAAGTCATCGACTTCACCGCCGCCTACTCGCCCTTCTTCCAGGCCGTGTTCGGCCCGAAGAGCATCACCGTCAAATCCTTTGCCGACCTGGCTGGCAAAAGCATCAGCGTGACCCGCGCCGCCCTGGAAGACCAGGAACTCAGCAAAGTGGCCCCCGCAGGCGCCGACATCAAGCGTTTCGAGGACAACAACACCACGGTCTCGGCCTACACCGCCGGCCAGGTGCAGCTGATCGCCACCGGCGTGTCTGTGGCCGGCAACATGATGACCAAAAACCCGCAGCTCAATACCGAATACAAGCTGCTGCTCAAGGACAGCCCCAACTTCATCGGCGTGGCCAAGGGTGAGGACAAGCTGCGCCTTAAAGTCAACGAAGTGATCGCCGCCGCGAAGAAAAACGGCGACATCGACAAGATGTCGGTCAAGTGGCTCGGACGACCTGCCGGGACCCTTCCCGAGTGATTTGCACACCCCCGTAGGCGCTCCACATGACTGACAACGGTTTTTTATTGTCCCAGGCCACCACGGAACCGGCTTTGCCGGGCCGCCAGCGGCGCCTCCTGCAAGGGGGGATCCGGCTACACGCAGTGAGCCGAGACGGGGGTGAGCCATGATTGATTTTGATTTCATGGCGGTGCTGTCGCAATGGCCTCTGCTCGCGGTCGGTGTCGCCTGGACCGTCGGCCTGACGGTGGTCTCCTCGCTGATCGGCGTCACGCTGGGCGTGGGCTTCGCCTGGGCACGCGCCAGCGGTCCGGTCTGGCTGCGCTGGGTGGTCGGCACCTATGTCGAGCTGATTCGCAACACGCCTTTCATCGTTCAGCTTTTCTTCATCTTCTTCGGCCTGCCGGCCATGGGCGTCAAGCTGTCGCCGGAGCTGGCCTCGGTGATCGCCATGGTGATCAACCTGTCGGCCTATGCCACCGAAATCATTCGCGCCGGTGTCGAAGCCACGCCGCGCGGCCAGATCGAAGCGGCTGAAAGCCTGGCCCTGAATCGCGTGCAGATATATACCCGCGTGGTGCTGCCGCCCGCACTGAAAAAAGTATGGCCGGCGCTGGTCAGCCAGATCATCATCGTGATGCTGGGTTCGGCCGTCTGCGGCCAGATTTCCACACAAGAACTGTCGTACGCGGCCAACCTGATCCAGGGCCGCAACTTCCGCGCCTTTGAAGCCTTCATCATCGCCACCGCGATTTATCTGGCGCTGTCCATTGGTGTGCGCAAGCTGCTGAACTGGGCGGGGCCAAAATTCCTTTTCGGCCGGTAGCTACAAGGAAAAGTCATGATTGAATTTTCCATCTGGGACATCTTCCGCAACCTGCTGCTGGCCGGCCGCTGGACAGTCGCGCTGTCGCTGACCGCCTTCATCGGTGGCGGCATCGTGGGCGTGCTGCTGCTGATCAGCCGGCTCTGGTCCACCCGCGCTGCACCGGGCGCGCAAAAAGTGGCGCGTGCCACCAGCGCCGCACTCGACGGCTACGTCCTGCTGTTCCAGGGCACGCCGCTGCTGATGCAGCTGTTCCTGGCTTACTTCGG
>CBFGNA010000280.1:0-4164 GCA_965650045.1 uncultured Polaromonas sp. | reverse complement strand
CGCCCGCATCGAACAAAACACCGGCCTGGGCGCCTTTCTATCCACCGACAGCGCGGTGTCGCTGGCCCAGGCCAAGGCCGCCGATGCGCGCCTGGTCGCGGGAGAGCGCACACCGCTGCTGGGTGTGCCGCTGGCGCACAAGGACATCTTCGTCACGCGCGACTTTCCCACCACGGCCGGCTCGAAGATGCTGGAAAACTATCGCAGCCCGTTTGATGCCACCGTGGTCAGCAAGCTCGCCGCGGCCGGCATGGTCACGCTGGGCAAGCTCAACTGCGACGAATTCGCCATGGGCTCGGGCAACGAGAACAGTGCTTACGCGCCGGCGCAAAATCCGTGGGACCACACGCGGATTCCGGGTGGCTCGTCGGGCGGCAGCGCCGCCGCCGTGGCAGCGCGCCTGGTGCCGGCCGCCACCGGCACCGACACCGGCGGCTCCATCCGCCAGCCGGCCTCGCTGACCGGCATCACCGGCATCAAGCCGACCTACGGCCGCTGCTCGCGCTACGGCATGGTGGCGTTTGCCTCCAGCCTGGACCAGGCCGGCCCGATGGCCCGCAGCGCACTCGATTGCGCCCTGCTGCTCTCCAGCATGGCCGGCCCGGACCCGGACCGCGATTCAACCTCGCTGGATTTGCCGGTACTTGATTACGCTACTGATTTGATAGCTGCTCACGCAGGCGGGACGGGGGCTACAGCCCCAAAAAGCTTGAAAGGTCTGCGCATTGGCCTGCCCAGCCAGTTTTTTGGTGCCGGCTGCTCGCCCGACGTGCTGCAGGCTGTGCGGGCGGCGCTGGCCGAGTTCGAGAAGCTGGGCGCCACGCTGGTGGACGTCGAGTTGCCGCTGACCGAGCTGTCGATCCCGGTGTATTACGTGATTGCTCCCGCCGAGGCCAGCAGCAACCTGAGCCGCTTCGACGGTGTGCGGTATGGGCACAGGGCCACCGCATATACCGACCTGACCGACATGTACAAGAAGTCGCGCAGCGAGGGTTTTGGCGACGAGGTCACGCGCCGCATCATGATCGGCACCTATGTGCTGTCGCACGGTTATTACGACGCCTACTACCTCAAGGCGCAGAAAATCCGCCGGCTGATTGCCGAAGACTTCCAGAAAGCCTTCACGCAATGCGACATCATTGCCGGGCCGGTCTCGCCCACGGTGGCCTGGAAGCTCGGCGAAAAATCCGCCGACCCGGTGGCCAGTTACCTCGCCGACATCTACACCCTCTCGTCCAGCCTCGCAGGTTTGCCAGGCATGAGCGTGCCGGCCGGCTTCGGCGCACACGACATGCCGGTCGGCCTGCAGCTGATCGGCAACTATTTCAAGGAAGCCCAGCTGCTGGGCGCAGCGCACCAGTTCCAGCTGGCGACCGACTGGCACACCCGCCAGCCTTCCGGCATTTGAGTGATTGACATGAGCCAGACCCAAGCTACCGTGAACCCCTTCGCCGAAATGCAGGCCGGCCGGCCCACCGGCCCGCTGGTGCAGGGCTACGAAGTCATCATCGGCTTCGAGACCCACACGCAACTCACCACACAGTCGAAAATCTTCAGCCGCGCCTCCACCGCTTTCGGTGCCGAGCCCAACACACAAGCCTCTGCGGTGGACTTCGCCCTACCCGGCGCCCTGCCGGTGATGAACAAGGGCGCCGTGCAGCGCGCCATCGAGTTCGGCCTGGCGGTGAATGCACACATTGCCGAAAGCAGCGTGTTCGCACGCAAGAATTACTTCTACCCCGACCTGCCCAAGGGCTACCAGATCAGCCAGTTCGAGATCCCGGTCGTGCAAGGCGGCAGCGTCGAGTTTTTTCTGGATGGTGAGAAAAAATCGGTGCGCCTGGTGCGCGCCCACCTCGAAGAAGACGCCGGCAAATCGCTGCACGAAGACTTCATCGGCCAGAGCGGCATCGATCTGAACCGCGCCGGCACGCCACTGCTGGAGATCGTCACCGAGCCCGACATGCGCTCGTCGCTTGAGGCTGTGGCCTACGCCAAAGAGTTGCACAAGATCGTGACCTGGATTGGCATCTGCGACGGCAACATGCAGGAAGGCAGCTTCCGCTGCGACGCCAATGTGTCGGTGCGCAAGCCCGGCGCCGAACTCGGCACGCGGCGCGAGATCAAGAACCTGAACAGCTTCAAGTTCATGCAGCAGGCGATTGACTACGAAGTGCGCTGGCAGATCGAACAGATCGAGGACGGTAAAACGATTCAGCAAGCGACCGTGCTGTTCGACCCGGAGACAGGCGAAACCCGCGCCATGCGGACCAAGGAAGACGCGGCGGACTACCGCTATTTTCCGGACCCGGATCTGCCGCCGCTGGTGATTGCGCGCGAGTGGGTTCAGCAAATCAAAGATGAGATGCCCAAAGGGCCACGGGAAGTTGCTGAGGGTTATGCGAAGTTTGGGATAAGTGCTTATTTAGCAAGCCAGCTTACCGCGAACAGGACTAAATCGGACTGCTTTGAAAAAGCGTCTATTTGGAATTCAGACACTGCTATCCCCCCAAAGATTATTAGAGACCCGACGTTCGTTCTTCGTGTCGCCAATTGGGTTGCCGGTGAAGTTTCTCGTAAGGTCAACGAAGACGACGCAGGGGATTGGAGCCACGAAGCCTGGTGGATACCTGAAATATTGGGGCGCATTGCGTACAGGGAGCATGAGGGCACTATCGCTTCCAAAACTGCCAAAGACCTCTTTAACCGAATGTGGGCGAAGATTAGATTTGAGCGGGTAAGCCCCGGACCAGACGAAGTAGATACGCTCATTGAGTTTGAAGGCCTCAAGCAGATGAACGACAGCGGCGAGCTCGAAAAAATCATCGACGAGGTCCTCGCGGCCAACGCCAAAAACGTCGAGGAAGTGCGCGCCGGCAATGCCAAGGCCATGAACGCGTTGGTCGGCCAAGCCATGAAGGCCACCAAGGGCAAGGCCAACCCGGCGCAGGTCAACGAACTGCTGAAAAAGAAGCTGGGCTGAGCCAGCTATTTTGCTATCAAAAAAGTAGCTGTCTGCCCTTGTCCGGCAAGGGCTACAGCCACTTTTTATCAAAAATTATTTTTTACCCAAGCCTGCCGGCACCGCGCCCGCTTCGCTCCAGAAGGGCTTGAGCTTGGCAAGCTCGTCGTCAAAACGCTGGTTCACGCGTTTTTTCTCGGCTTCCTGGTCGGCCACGAAACGTTTCTGCTCGGCCACGCTGCTGTCGTTTTCGTCAAGCCGGCGCTTGAGTGAGGCCGGCGCGCGGCCCGGCGTGGCTTTGTAAAACTCCAGGTCGGCGCTGATGGCCTTGCGCTGCCCGGCGAGTTCCTGCAGGCGATGGGCTGAGGCCTTGATGGCCTCCTCGACCTTGACCAAAGCCTCGGCACGCTCCTTGTCGTGCGCAGCGCGGTCCGGGTAGCGGGTCAGCAAGGCGCGGTCGCGTTTTTTCTCCTCGGCCTCCCGCGCCTTCTGCTCTTCGGCAGCCCTTTCCTTGCGCTCCGCGGCCGCACGCTCATCGGCGGTCAGCATGGGCGCGATCTCGCGCTTGACCAGCCCCGAGCCCGAGAGCTGTTTCTGTGTGCGATCCATGCATTCGGCAATCGGCCTGTCGGCCGTGATCCTGCGGCCCTTGCCGTCAATGCAGCTGTAAATGCCCGATGAAGACGGCTGCGCCGCAGCCAGACTGCACAGGCAGGCAGCCGCCAGGGCCAGGCTGGCGCCGGCAACGGTGGGCATGTTTGGACGCTGGTGCATGAACAGGGGATCCTCAGTTGACGCCGTAGCGCTGCCGGTAGTCCAGCACGCGCTGGTAATGGGTTTGCAGTGAATCGCCGCCCTCGGCCTTATCACCGCTCGCCTCAGACAGATACTGCAGCAAGTCGGTCAGGCGGGCAATCGCAAAAACCTGCAGGCCGAGTTCGCGCGTCACAAACTGTACGGCGCTGTGCGCCACATCCTGACCGTTTTCGACGGCTTTTTCCTGCCGGTCCAGTGCAATCGCCACGGCATGCGGACTGGCGCCGGCGGCACGGATGATGGCAATCGACTCCCGAGTGGCGGTGCCTGCCGAAATCACGTCGTCAACAATCAACACCCGCCCCTGAACCGGTGCGCCGACCAGGGTGCCGCCCTCGCCGTGGTCCTTGGCTCCCTTGAGGTTGTAGGCGAACGGCACGTTGCGG
>CBFGNA010000279.1:0-4171 GCA_965650045.1 uncultured Polaromonas sp. | reverse complement strand
TCAATGGCACCATCGGCTCGCTGGCGGAGCGGTTGGGTCTGGTCCATCGCCTTGGCTGGGGGGGGGTGCCGGGGGGGGCAGCGCTGTGAGCCGCGCTGCTGCTGACCGGCAGCGAACTGCGCATCGCGCTGATCGTCCCCTATCTGGTGCTGACACCGGTGCTGATGCTGGGCATCAACCTGTGGGCCTGGCGCCGCGGCGACCGCTTTGGCGGCTGGTTGCTGCTGGCCGCTGCGCCATTTGCCCTCAGCCTGGCCCTCGCCATCGGTCGCTACCTGCAATGGCTGCCGCTGAGTTTTGCGACCGAACAGGCGGCTTTGGCCAGCATGGCGCTGCAGATGCCTGCGATGCTGGCGGTGCTGATCCTGCGCAGCCAGCACCGCCGTGAAAACACCCGCCGCATCCAGGGCCTGGACCGCGTGGACCCCTCGACCGGCCTGATCAACGAATCGGTGTTTGCCGAGCGCCTGTCGCGCATGATCGCGCGCTCCGGCCGGCTCAAGCATCAGGGCGCGGTGCTGATGATCGACCTGGTCAACAGCGAGCAGATCCAGCGCGACTTCGGCCGCAAGGCCGCGCAGGATTTGCCGTTGCGCGTGGCCGAGCGCCTGCTGTCCACGGCGCGCGACATCGACAGCGCGGCGCGCCTGTCCGAACACCGCTTCAGCATGCTGGTCGAAGGGCCGTTCACCGCTGAAGAAGCCGCAACCCTGGGCCCGCGCATCGTGGCGCGCTGCCTCATGCCTTACAAGGGCCTGCCGGTCGATTGCGTGGCGCAGGTGCGCATCGCCTACGCGCTGGTGCCGCGCCAGGGGCCGACCGCCGAGATTGCGCTGGCCCGTCTGGCGCAAAAACTGGCCGCCGTCGCGCCCGAGAGCAAGCGAGCGGTATTCCTGATTCCGGATTACATCGGCCCGCCGGTCACCCAGGCCGCGTAGTTCCCTGCTCCCTCCGGGGAGACGCCCTTGGTCGCGGGGAAATTCAGAGCTTGGTCTTGCCTGCGGGCTTGATGCCCGCCACCGTCGCGCGCGGATGGGCGGCGTCATACACCTTGGCCAGATGCTGGAAGTCCAGCCGCGTGTAGACCTGCGTGGTGGTGATGTTGGCGTGGCCCAGCAGTTCCTGCACGGCCCGCAAATCACCGCTGGACTGCAGCACATGGCTGGCGAACGAATGCCGCAACATGTGCGGATGCACCGGCGTTGCCAGGCCGGCCTGCAGTGAACGCTGCTTGAGGCGTACGCGGATGTGCTGGGGCGTGAGGCGCGTACCACGCTGGCTGATGAACAGCGCCGCATCGTCCCGGGCCCAGGCGCCGCGCACGGCCAGCCAGGCCTGCAAGGCTTCCAGTGCCTTGCTGCCGACCGGCACGCTGCGCCGTTTGGACCCCTTGCCGAGCACATGGGCTTCGGCCGCCTGCAGGTCGATCCAGCCACGCGCCTGGCTGCTGGCCGCCACGTCCAGGCCGGTCAGTTCACCCATACGCAGGCCGCAGCCGTAGAGCAGTTCGGTGATGCACTGGTCGCGCGCCAGCAGGGCCGGGTCTTCGCCGTCGGCCCCCTCAAAGGCCGCCAGTTGCACCGCTTCATCAACGCTGAGTGCCTTGGGCAAGGGCTTGGCGGCCTTGGGCGCGCGCAGGTCCTGCACCGGGTTGCTGGCGACCAGACCCTCGCGGCCCAGCCAGGTGTAAAAACCGCGCCAGCCCGAAAGAATCAGCGCAATGCCGCGCCCGCTGCGGCCGGCGCCATGCATCTGCGCGACCCAGCGCCGCATGTGCATGTTTTGCACCGCCGTGAGCGCCACCCCGGCCGTGCGGCAGTTGGCCTGCAGCTTTTGCAGATCGATGGCGTAAAGCTCGACGGTGCGCTGGGCCAGGCGTTTTTCGACACGCACATGTTCGAGGTAACGCTCGACCAGCGGGTCGTTGTCGGGGGCCGGCGCCGGCAGGGCCGCTTCAGGAAAAACGGCGGATGCGTCCTGCCTGGCCATGCGTTCTAGTCAGCCATGGGCCGCAGGCGCGACAGCGCGGCGCCGGCCAGCTCGCCGATGCGTTCAAGGAAGTCGGTGCCCATGCTGGCGCTGAAACGCTCGGGGTCGGGTGAGGCCAGCACCAGCATGCCGAAGGCTTGCGGTGCCTTGCCCGGACGCAGCGGAATCAGCGCCACAGATAGGGCCTGCGCCGGATCGGGCAGCCAGTTGACGGCTTCGAAGCCGGAGTTGACGCCGCAGTACGGTGTCGTCAAGGACGATGCAAACGTCTGTGTGTCCTCGCTGACGCCGGTGGAAAAATCTTCCATCGAAAAAATACCATTGACGTGCCAGACCTTGATCGCCGCCTGCGGCACCGCGAACTGCGTCTGGATCTCGCGCACGATGGTGTCGGGCAGGTCGCGCGCATGGGCGGTCAGCAGCAGGTTCAGCGTGCATTGCTGCAGCTTGTCGGCAATGGCGACGTTTTCGTTGCCGTGGCGGATCATCTCGACCATCCGCGACTCCAGCGCCTTGATCTTGTCGCGCAGCATGCCGGCCTGGCGCTCCTGCAGGCTCACCGCCCGGCTGCCGTGGCCGCTTGAGAGTTGCACCGTCGCCAACAGCTCGGCGTGGCGCTCGAAAAAATCCGGCGTATTGGCCAGGAAGTTCGCGATGTCGTCTTCGGTGATCGGGTTCTGGATCGAGTGTTCGCTGGGATTCATGTGCTTGGTTTTTCCGTTAGGTCGACAAAATCTGCAGAGTCAAAGGTGTCAAAGGCTTCAAAGGTGGTCGGGGACTTCAATCGAGGCTTCAAACACCGTGGTCGCGGGGCCTGTCATCAGCACCGGCGCCGGTTGGGCATCGATGCCGCCCTGCCATTCGATGGTCAGCGTGCCGCCATGGGTGATCACATCCACCCGCGCGTCGAGCAGGCCCAAGCGTATGCCAGCGACCACGGCGGCGCAAGCCCCGCTGCCGCAGGCCAGGGTTTCGCCAGCGCCGCGTTCATACACCCGCAGGCGGATCTGGCTGCGCGAAACGATTTGCATGAAACCGGCGTTGACGCGGCGCGGGAAACGCGCGTGGCCCTCGATCAGCGGCCCGGTTTCGAGCACCGGCGCCGCTTCAACATCGTCCACCAGTTGCACTGCATGCGGGTTGCCCATGGACAAAACCGCTATCAAAACAGGAGCTGCTTGCGCCCGTCCAGCAAGGGCCAGAGGCCATTTTTGCCATGAATTGACAGCTTGGGGTGTCAAACCGGCCGCATCGAAGGGCACCCGCGCCAGATCGAAGATGGGCGCGCCCATGTCCACGGTGACGCGGCCATCGGCCTGCATGCGCGGCTCGATCACGCCGCTCAGGGTCTTGACGCGCACCGCGTCCTTGGTGGTCAAGCCCTGCTCGCGCACAAAACGCACAAAACAGCGCGCGCCGTTGCCGCATTGCTCGACCTCGCCGCCATCGGCGTTGTGGATCACGTACTCGAAATCGATGCCTGGCTCGCTGGCCGGACGCACCGAGAGAATCTGGTCGGCGCCCACGCCGAAGTGGCGGTCCGCCAGAAAGCGGTACTGGCCCGGCGTGAGGGCCAGGCGGCCGGCGGTCTCGTCGAGCATGACAAAATCATTGCCTGCCCCCTGCATCTTGGTAAATCGGATCAGCATCGCCGCATTATCCGCTGAGGCAACCCCCAACCCGCACGACAGAAAGAGAAAGACACCCATGCGCATTCCCGACTGGACCCCCACCCTCAAAGCCCAACCGCAGGACCTGGTGGACGCCATCCTGAAGCGCCGCGGCGGCACCTTGATCAACCTCGACAAGGCCCTGCTCTGGAGCGAGCCGCTGGCACGCGCCTGGAACGTGTACCTGGGCGCCGTGCGCACCGGCCTGCCGACCAGCCGCAAGCTGCGCGAACTCGGTATCTGCACCGTCGCCCTGCTGACCGGCGCGGCGTATGAATACAAACACCATGCGCCGGACTTTCTGGCGGCCGGTGGCAGCCAGGCCGAGCTTGACGCGCTCAACGCCGTGGTCAAAGCCGATGCGCGCGCATCCGCCGCACACCCTGCGCTCGGCGAGGTGGAGCAGCTGGTGGTGCGTTATGCGGCGCAGATGACGGTTGATGTGAAGGTCAGCGACGACGTGTTTGAAAGCTTGCGCCAACATTTCGATACGACCGAACTGGTCGAGCTGA
>CBFGNA010000278.1:0-4173 GCA_965650045.1 uncultured Polaromonas sp. | reverse complement strand
GGCATAGGCGCCTTCACGCCCAGTGGCGCGCGCCCGGTGCGCGTGCGCGCCCGCAGCATGCCGGCCGACACCCACTTCGCGCCGCACCGCCACGGCTGGGCACAACTGGCCTACTGCGCCAGCGGCATCGTGCAGGTCACGGCCGCCACGCCGGACGAGATCACCTACATCGTGCCGCCCTCGCGTGCGGTGTGGATCGCACCGGGCGCGCTGCACGCCATCAACGTGCTCGAAGCAGCCGAGTTCCGCTCGCTGTACATCCACGCCAGCGCCACGCCCGACGGCTGGACGGGCTGCCGCATGATGGTGGTCTCGCCCCTGCTCCGTGAAGTGATTCAAGCACTGGACTTGCATGGCAGTGCCCCGGCGCTCAGTCCCACGCGTGAAGCGCTGCTGAGCAGCCTGCTGATCGACGAGATCACCCACGCCGACGCCCAGCCGCTGGGCGTGCCGCTGCCGCACGCCGAGAACGGCGACAAGCGCCTGCGCGCCCTGTGCGAAGCCGTGCTGCGCGCGCCGTCCGAGCGCGCCACGCTGGCCGAATGGGCCGGCGACATGGGTGCCAGTGAACGCACCATGGCGCGCCTGTTCCGCGATGAGCTGGGCACCAGCTACCAGCAATGGCGCCAGCAGGCCATCCTGGCGCACGCCTTGCCGCTGCTGGCGCGCGGCACGCCGGTCAGCCAGGTGGCGGCGGCCAGCGGTTACGCCAGTGACAGTGCGTTTTCAGCCATGTTCAAGGCTGCCATGGGCCAGTCGCCCAGTTATTTCCAGCGCAAGGCCGGCCTGTAGGCGCTCAGGCCCGGGCCGGCCGCCGGGCGGGCTGTGGCCGGCCACGCTGCAGGCTGGCGCTGAACAGGGCCGCGCCCAGCGTGACCAGCCACGAGTAATACACCCACACCAGAAACGCCAGCAAGGGCGCAAACGCGCCGTAGAGCGTGCGGTAGGTCGGCACTTTGGCCAGGTAGATCGCAAAACCGTGTTTGCCCAGCTCAAAGGCGGCGCCGGCCAGCAAGCCGCCGGCGATGGCGTCGCGCCAGCGCACCGGCGTATGCGGCACAAAACGGAACAGGCAGGCAAAACCGGCGATGCTGAGCAGCAGCGGACCGAGGTTCAGCGCATGCGGCAGCCAGGCGGGCCGCGTAACCAGCCCGCTGGAGGCAGCCACCAGATACGACGCCGCCCACAGGCTGGCGCCGATGATCGCCGGGCCGGTCAGCAGCATGCCCAGGTAGAGCACCAGGCGGCGCAGCACGCTGCGCGGCTTCTTCACTTGCCAGATCCGGTTCAGCGTGTTTTCAATGCTCATCAGCAAGGTGAGCGCCGACAGCAGCAGCAGCGCAAAGCCCAGTTGCGTGAGGCCGCCAGCATTGCCCGTGAACTGCGCCAGGTGCCGTAGCACCGTGCGCGCGATGTCGTCCGGCAGCAGGCCGCGCAGCAAATGCTCGCGGATGGACGCCCCGGCCGCACGCAGCGCCGGCACCCGCGCGAACAAGGCAAAACTCAGTGCCAGCAGCGGCACCAGCGAGATCACGGTGGCAAACGTCAAGCCGCCCGCCGCCTGCGTCAGGCGTTCCTCGCGGCCGCGCCGCAGGATGCGGCCGGGCAGGCTGTTCTGGTTGTTGCTTGCTGTTGCCATGGGAGGACTTCCCTTCACCGGAAGATGAACGGAGCGGCTGCAAGCGCAGCACCTATGGCAACGGTAAGGTAGGGGTTCTGAACGAAGTACGGAAACAGCATCAGCGCAACGCCGCTCAGCAAAGGAATCGGCGAGCTTTGCTTCTTGCCATACAAGGCGTAACCGGCGCCCAGGGAGCCAAACAATACGCCCCAGAGGATGGATGAAGTGGTCACGGAATTTTCTGTGGGCCTAGCGTTGAAGTTGAGCATCGCGCATTGACAGTGCGCGACAGCGAAAGCTTGCCTGCGCAACCTAGGGGATGATAGCGACGCGGGTTATTGTCGAACGCCCCTTTAAAAGCACCCGAACATGGGTCACCGCGGCTGCACTTTCCAAGCGCTTCCCTCGGTAAATACTGCTTTGCAACGAGGACACTCAGCGGCAGACAGAGGTAAGCTGCGTGTGCAATTCGGACAGTTTCCCAACTGACCTTCGTCTACCAAAACAGGTTCTCGCGAATGAGGTTCGGTATCAAGTGCAGACACCCCTTGCGACGGCGCAATCCGCGAAGAGGATATTTTCCGGGTGTTCCGCTCGATTTCTACTTGGCATAGGGCGGTTTGAGCTTGCAGCTTGAGCAGAAAAGCCCGCTGGCTACCCAAGTAGTACCCGACGGCCGCCCCAATTGCCAAAAGGATGAAAGTTCCGGATCCACGAATAAGGAAGTAGCCTGTCATACCCCCTACTAATGCGAAGAACAGCACGCTCACAACGACAATTGTGGTCGCACGGGAATAGAGGCCCTCTGCAAATTCCTGAATGATCTTCGGATCGTAGGTCGCCATTTCTCCTCCTCTCGCTATCCCAACAATTTTTGCGGTGCCTGACTTTAATATCGCGCCGCTGGCCGCCAGTGGCGCGGACCTTTGTGAACCCGACTATAACTTTCAAACTCGCCGCCCGCGTATCCAGAAATCTGGCTGTCGCCGCCTGACTACACTGGTCATGATGAGTGTCCTGCCTTCACCGCTGCGCATATGTCTGACCACTTGACCGCCTACTTCTGGCGCGGCGATGCCATCCGCAGCCGAAGTGTCAGTGATGTCATCCTGTTCGACACGGTCGATGTGCCGGCACCCGCCGCCTCGCTGATCACCGATTGGGAGCGTGACATCGCGCAGCAACTGCAACTCGACCCCGGGGACGTCGAGCCCCTGCCACTGGCACGGGCGCGCATGCGCTGGCCTGATTACAAAGACTGTGTGCAGGCCGTAGCAGACTGGACGCGCAGCCGGGGTCTGCAGGAAGTTTTGGCCGCTTCTGACGTCGCGCTGATGGCCTGCCGCGGCGCCAAGTACCACCATGACGGCGTGTTGTATGGCGGTGCGGCTTTCTGCAACCTCTTCCTCAGCGAAGATAAGGGCCTGGACCTACATTTCCCGTCAGCCGGCCTGCGCATCCCGCTGACGCGCGGCACGGTGGTGCTCTTCGACACCGGCCAGCCGCATGCCGTCATCCAGCGCAGCAGCAGCGGTTTTGACGCTGGCGACTTTCTGCCGGGCACGGACTGCAGCCTGGTCTTTCTGAGCTGGGAGCTGTCCATCGAGGACGCCCATGTTTCGAACGTCCTGGACATCCGCTTCGACATCGATCCCGGCGGCGCCGCGCGGCTGGACGAAGGCCAGCTCCATCGCCATGGCGCGCCGGCCGCTGTCTGCGCCGCATCAGGCCGGTGGTTGAACTGACGACAGCATATTGATTGGGCGTCCTACAGTGCGCGCGCTGCGGCTGGGTGATCATCGTGCCTATTTGATGAAAGCCCGATAACCGATGAGAGTGCTGCTTGCTGAAGACAACTTGCAGATGCGTGAATTTGTCAGGGATGTGATTGCGCAATTGCCCGGCGCGGAGCTGGTGTTTGAAACGGCGGGTCACCTGGAAGCGAGGCAGTGGCTGGCGGCGCATCCGGACGGCTGGGACGTCGCGCTGGTTGACATGTTCCTGACCGAAGGCAACGGCTTTCGCATCCTGAAGGACTGCGCAGTGCGCCAGCCGCACCAGCGCGTGATCGTGATGACCAACTATGTGAACGACACCGTCAGGGCGCGCGTGCTGGCCGAGGGCGCCGACGCCTTTCTGGCCAAATCGTCCAACGCGGGTGAGTTGATCGACTGCCTGAAGAAGATCAACCCGGATTCTTGACAAAATATGCCTCCAGCCCCCGTCAGTCGGGCATGAGCAGCTATCAAAAGCAGAGCAAGTGCGACGGTTGACACTCACTTGACCGCCTCGCGAGCAGGGGTTCATGCGGGTGCTTCGCACGGGTGTTAGCATGAACAGTCCATCTCAAGAGACAGACAGCTTGCGACATGTCGCATGCGTCACCCATGACATGAACAAATTTGCCTCGGGCCTGCTCACCGCACTTGTGTTCGCCGCCATCGGCATTGCCGCCTGGTTCTGGTGGCAGCACTACCAGCAAACCTCGGCGCCAGCCGCGCCAGTGGTGGCGACGCCCGCCCCGACACCCGCACCAACCCCGGCCGCACCCG
>CBFGNA010000277.1:0-4191 GCA_965650045.1 uncultured Polaromonas sp. | reverse complement strand
TGCAAACATGGTCAGAGCCATTGAAAAAGCTTCGGCCTGCAAGGTAACCGACAGCAGCTTCGGCCAGCAGGGTGCCGTGCTGAATGCCCAGGTCGATTGCGGCAGCAGACTGAAAAACTAGGGGCCTCTGTTCCCACGATGTATGTGTATGCAGATCCGAACAGGCCCTGGTAAAAAACAATGAAATGAGGCTCCAGCCCTTATTCCATCAGCGCAACCAGCTCCTGAATCGATAGCATCGAGATCATCCCGGCGGGCCTGCATCACATAACTTTACCGATGAGCACCTATGGCGCTGACAAGGCGCATCCACACTGACATCAACCACCACTCGGGAAAAAACCATGATGATCCAACGCCCCCTCCAAATCCTGGCGCTGACAGCGGTGCTGGCCAGCGCAGCAGCCCTGCCGGCCAGAGCCCAGGTCACCATCAACATCGGCGTGGCGCCACCGCCGGTGCGCTACGAACCGGTACCGGTGCTTGCACCGGCGCAGGTGTGGGCGCCGGGCTATTGGGCCTGGAACGGAGACCGCTATATCTGGGTACACGGCCGCGCCATCGCCAAACGCGAAGGCTACCGCTGGGCGCCGGATCACTGGGTGCAAAGCAGCCGCGGCTACACCCGCCAGCCGGGCTACTGGGTGCGCGAGAACACCTACGTCGTGGTCAAGGAAAAGAAACCCAAGAAGCCCAAACATGGCCCACCGCATGATGGGCATCCCGGTCACGGGCACGGCCACGGGCCAAGGCACTGAGCCCGTCCGACCCCCAAAAAAAAGCTGGCCGCGGCCAGCTTTTTTCATGTCCATCCACCTGAGCGTCAGGAAGTGGCCTTGAGCGCATCGCGCATGGCCTTGATCTGGTCGTGATTGCGCTGGGCGCCCTGCGCCTGGCGTTCGATCAGGGCGCGAATGCCGGCTGGCAAATCGTCCTCTTTCAGGGCCTTGCGATAACGGGCCAGGGCCGCGTCTTCGCCCCGTTCGCACTCTTCCAGCATGGCCAGATCGGTGTAGCCGGTCAGCGCGTTGCGAACCGATACCCAGCCACGGTGAATGGCGCCGCTGGCCGTGCCGCCTTCATCCGGCTCACCGCCGAGCTGGCGGATCTGGGCGGCGAGTTCGGCGGCGGCACCGCGACATTCATCGGCATGCCGCAGCAACAGCGTCTTGATGTCCTGGGCCTTGACGTGTTCGGCACATTCCGTGAAGCCAAACTCGCCGTCACGGCTGGACTCCAGCAGGTCATTGAGGGTGTCGATCACATCGTCGCTGTCGGCAAGCTGCCCGTGCACGGTGCGCCCTGCCAGTTGCCCGTCCACACGGTCCCAGGCGGCGCGGCTGGCGGCTTCGGCTTCCGGCCAGGACAGCGTGGAGCGCTCCCTGCGGCTGTCCCAGTAAATCGACATATCGCTCTGGGCGTCGTCAAAGCTGCCGGTGTAGTTGCTGCGGCCGTAAACGCCCAGCCGGTAGGCCGGGCCGTAATCGTCAAAGCTGCGGCCGCTCTGGTAGTAAGGCTCGCGGGTGTAGTTGTCGCGCCAGTAGGCTTCTTCAGCGGTGGGGTTGATGGCCTCGGCCACCGCCTTGCCGCCCAGGCCGCCCGCCACGGCGCCGACAACGGCACCCGCCACCGCGCCCACCGGCCCGCCAAACGCACCTGCCGCCGCACCGGCGGCAGCGCCCCCGGCAGCGGCGCCAAGGCCGGTTCCCACAGGGTGGGCGCCAGGTGCGTCGGTGATCGGGTCGAGATTGAGATCCTTGTCTTTCTGATCGAGTGCCATGGTGATGCTCCTTGAAGGATGAGGGTCAAATTTAAGAACTTGAAGAACTGACTGAAGAACCGACCGTTTGCAAAATCTGCCTCATTTGCATGGCGGCGCCGCATGTACGGATGAAGCACCGGTGACGCCGTTTGGGTCAGTCAGAAATTCATGCTCACGGGCAGTCCGCCCGGGTCTGGTCAGGCAGCAACAGCCTCATCTGTAGGAGAAAGCGCCGTGCGCGAGGACGCGCAAAAACGCCGCGGCACGCGTGATCGTGCCGGTGCCGCGCAGTGCGCCGCTACGCGTCCAGCTCGGGATAGCGGCGGAAAATTCCGCTCTCGTTAAAGCCGATGCGGCGCGCGCTGCCGAGATAGGCCGCCACACGCCGCTGCCCCGCAACCTGCAGGTGAAGGGCCTTCACGTGGGGCGCTTTCGCGAGGGCGCGTTGAGCGGCTTTCGGAAAGGCATACAGCAGGCCGTCCACCAGCTGGAACAGCGACAGGTCGGCGTAACTCAGGCGTGCGCCGACCAGGTGGGTGGCCCCGGCAGGATTGTTCTCCAGCACGGTGTTGAACCAGTTCAGGAACTTGGGGATGCGCTCCTCACGGAAGGCCTTCGCGCGTTTGGCCGCTTCCGCCTTCTGGTCTTCGTAATACAGGCTGGTGGCAATCGGGTGGTGGGTTTCGTGAACCTCCGCCACCACGTCGGCAATCGTCAGTTGCAACTGGTGCGTCCAGATGCGGGCCGCCTCGCTTTTGCCGACCAGGCCGAGCCGCGGCCCGAGGTAAAGCAGGATGGCGGCGGTCTGCCCGATCGTGCGTTTGCCGTGCACCAGAAACGGCGGGGCAAACGGCGGCGTTACCAGACCGGCAGCGTCCATGTGCGCCAGGGTGGCCGGCAGGCCCTGCCCGCGGCCCTTGCCACGGGCAACGTCCAGGTAATTGGCCCCTGCCGCTTCCAGGGCCAGCCGCACGAATTCGCCACGCCCCTGGATGGTCGGCCAGTAATGCAGTTCATAAACCATGACGTTCTCCTTTCAACTCCGGTGTGTGCTGCCCGATGCTGGCAGGCCTTGAAAATAATGAACCAAAATGGCCGCCAGCCCTTTACTGACGAGCGCAGGTAGCTATGGTTTTCATAGCGTGGTCAGGCCACGGCCTCGACCACCAGGCGCCACAGCGACGTGATTTCTGCCGCCCGCGCTGCGTGCAGCGGGTCACTGGCATCCTCCGCCTTGGGATGGATCGGCTGCACATCAAGCCGGTGCAGGGGCTGCAGGCCGGCAGCATCCATCCAGGCCAGCAACTCCGCGCGCGAACGCAGGCCAAGGTGTTCGGCCAGGTCGGACAGGATCAGCCAGCCCTCGCCACCAGGCAACAGATGGGCCGCCAGGCCATCCAGGAATCCGCGCAGCATGCGGCTGTCCGGGTCATAGATGGCATGCTCAAGGGGCGAACTCGGGCGCGCCGGCAGCCAGGGCGGGTTGCAGACGATCAGGGCGGCACGGCCCTCGGGAAACAGGTTGGCCTGCAGCAGCGTCACCCGGCCGGCCGGCACAAGCCGGGCCAGATTCTCACGGGCACACGCCAGTGCGCGCGGGTCCGTGTCGGTGGCCACCACCTGCGCCGCACCGCGGCGAACCAGCAAGGCGGACAGCACGCCGGTACCGGTACCGATATCAAAAGCCAGCCCGCCTTCCGACAGCGCGGCCGGCAGAGGCGCGGCAGCCAGCACTTCCAGGTAATCGCCGCGCACCGGCGCAAACACACCGTAGTGCGGATGAATCCGGTCCCCGCCCAGCGCGGCAATCGCAACACCCTTCATACGCCATTCGTGCGCGCCGATCAGGCCCTGCAGCTCCCGCAGCGGAGCGACATAGCCCCCTTGAGAAACATCGCCGGGGCCATAGGCCTCGCTGCAGGCAGACACCACATCGGGCGCCCGGCGCAAGGCAATCCGGTGTGCCCCGTCAAACTCGATCAGCAGCATGGCCAGCGTGCGCGCCCGCTGTGACTGCGCCTGCCGGTACAGGTTGAAGTGATCCATCGGCGACGGCGGCGGGACATCCGCGCTGGCTCTGCGGGCCTTGCGGATTTTGCGCGGCTTGTCGATGCGCCGCGCCAGTGCCTGGAGCAACAGGCGCGCGTTCTGGAAGTCGCCGCGCCACAACATGCCAGTGCCTTCACTGGCGAGCCGGAACGCTGCGTCCGCGCTCAGCGTATCGTCCGCAAGAACCACCCGCTTGGGAGGCGAAAACCCGCTTTCAGAACGCCAGCGCGCAGATCGCGCCTCGCCTGCTTCGGTCCAGCTGAGCAAGGCCAGCCCGCTCACGCGGCAACTTTCGGGGAAGGACCGGAAAGGCCTGGCTGGTGCAGGCGTAGAACAGGAAAAAACATGGGGGAGATCCGGTCGGTGAACAAAGCGCCATT
>CBFGNA010000276.1:0-4195 GCA_965650045.1 uncultured Polaromonas sp. | reverse complement strand
ACTTCGACCTCGGCATGCGCAGCAACCTGGACGCCACGCGCGCCTTGCTGCAGGCCTGCCGGGCCCTCCAGACCCAACCCACCCTGGTGTTTGCCAGTTCGCTGGCGGTGTTCGGCAATTCGCCCGAGCAGCCGCTGCCCGCGGTGATCACCGACACCACCCTGCCGACACCGCAAAACAGTTACGGCATCCAGAAGTTCATCGGCGAGCAACTGGTGGCCGACTACGCGCGCAAGGGTTTCATCCGCGGCCGCAATGTGCGGCTCATGACGGTCAGCGTGCGGCCGGGCAAGCCCAACGGTGCCGCATCCAGCTTCCTCAGCGGCATGATTCGCGAGCCGCTGGCCGGCGTGCGGGCCATCTGCCCGGTCGCCCCGGAAACCCCCGTGGCGCTGTCCTCTCCCGGCCACACCATTGACGGCCTGATCCGGGCGGCCGAGGCCAGCGACAGCCAGTGGGGCGCGCGCACCGCCATCAACCTGCCGGCGCTCAAGACCACCGCCGGCGAAATGGCGGCCGCCCTGGCGCGCGTTGCCGGCCAGGAAGTGGCCGCGCTGATCGACTGGCAAGCCGACCCCGTGATCGCCGCTATCGTGACCAGCTGGCCGGCCCACATCGATGCTGCGCGTGCAGCGCACCTGGGCTTGCTGCCAGAGCAGAACTTTGACGACATCATTCGCGCCTACCTCCGCGAAAACCCCTACGCAGTGAAGCAGCCACTGCGGTGAAAATCAGAAGTTGTATGACAACTTTTTCCGCTCACCTTTTTCATCTCAGGAGACATCCATGACATTTTTCAAACCTGCGCTTTCCCGGCTGGCCCTGGGCATGACGCTGGCGCTCGGTCTGGTGGCCGGCGCTGCTGCCCAAACCACGATGAAGATCAGCATCTCGACGGCGCAGAACTCGCACCAGGGCGTGGCCATCGATGTCTTCGCCAAGGAAGTCGAGAAGCGCACCGGCGGCCGCTACAAGGTCCAGACCTTCTACAACGGCGCCCTGGGCGGCGAGCGCGAGTCGATTGAAGCCGTGCAGCTCGGCACCCAGGAGCTGGCCTTCTCGTCCACCGGTCCGGTTCCCAATTTCGTTCCTGAAACCAAGATCCTCGACGTGCCCTTCCTGTTCCGTGACAAGGCGCATGCCCGCGCGGTGCTGGATGGCCCGATCGGCCAGGACTTGCTGACCAAGTTCGACAGCAAGGGCTTCAAGGCGCTGGCCTGGGCGGAAAACGGCTTCCGCCACATGACCAACAGCAAGCGCGACGTGAGGACCCCCGAAGACCTCAAGGGCCTGAAGATGCGCACCATGGAAAATCCGGTGCACATCGCTGCCTACAAAGGCTTCGGCATCGTGACCACGCCCATGGCTTTCCCGGAAGTGTTCACGGCATTGCAGCAGGGCACGGTTGATGGCCAGGAAAATCCCCTGTCCGTCATCATTTCCGCCAAGTTCGACCAGGTGCAAAAACACCTGACGCTGACCGGGCATGTGTATTCGCCCTGCATCTTCCTGATGAACAAGGCCGCGTTTGACAAACTGTCGGCCGCTGACAAGCAGGCCTTCCTCGACGCCGCCAAGGAAGGCACCAAGGCCAACCGCGCCCGCGTGGACGAGGACGATGCCAAGGGTGTGGCCGACCTGCGCGCCAAGGGCATGACCGTGATCGACAACGTCGACAAGGCCAAGTTCGTCGCAGCGCTGGCCCCCGTGAACGCCGAGTTCGAGAAACAGTTCGGCAAGGCCAACATCGACAAGATCCGCGCCGTCAAGTAAGCGCCTCGCCCGCTATACTTTCAGCAGCTCAAGACGCCCGCAGCCATACGGCTGGCGGGCGTTTCCCCTTGCAGAACCCGGCTTTTCCATGAAACACGCCTTCCTCAAACTAGAACGCTGGACCACGGGCTTTGCCACCATCGTGGCTTGCCTCATGCTGGCCATTGCGTCGGCGCTCGGCATGTTCCAGATCATCACGCGCTTCGTGCTGGAGCAACCCGCCGAGTGGTCGGAAATCCTGATCCGCCTGTCGCTGATCTGGATGGTGTTCATGGGCATCCCCGCTGCTTTTCGCCAGGGCGCCATGGTCAGCGTCGATGTGCTCTACCGCTGGAGCCCCATCAAGGTCAAACGTGTGCTGGACTGGGTGGTCTGCCTGGCCGCGCTGCTGCTGATCGCCATCATCATCTGGTGGGGCTGGGACTACGCACTGCGCGGCCGTGTGCAGTCGATGGCCGGGCTGGAGTCGATCTCGATGTTCTGGGGTTATGTGGCCATGCCGATAGGCGCGATGTTCTGCGTGATCGGCATCATCGGCAACCTGATCGACCCGCAGCGGCAGGAACTGGAGACTGCGCAATGACCGCCGTGATGCTGACCACCATGATCGTCTGCTTTGCGCTGACGATTTCTGTTGCCGTGTCCATCGGCCTGGCCGCCGTCTTCGGCATCCAGGCCACCAACGCCCACATGCTGATCTCCGTCAAGGAGATGTTCAACGCCATCAACAAATTTCCGCTGGCCGCCATTCCGTTCTTCATCCTGGCCGGCAACCTGATGGAAACCGGCGGCATTTCGCGGCGGCTGGTCGAATTTGCAAAAAGCATCGTCGGCGGCGTCCAGGGTGGCCTGCCCATGACCTGCGTGCTGACCTGCATGATCTTTGCCGCCGTCTCGGGGTCCTCGGTCGCCACCACTTTTGCCGTCGGTGCCATCCTGATCCCGGCGCTGGTCAAACACGGTTACCCCACCAGTTATGCCGCAGCGCTGCAAGCCACCAGCGCCGAACTCGGCGTGATCATTCCGCCTTCCATCCCGATGATTCTTTACGGCGTGAGCGCCGAAGTTTCCATCGGCGAGCTGTTCATTGCCGGCATCGGCCCCGGCATCCTGATCAGCCTGGCGCTCATGACCTTTGTCTACGTTTACTGCCGCATCAAGGGTTGGGGCAAGAATGACGGCGACGGCCGCCTGGGCTTTTTCAAGGCCACCTGGCAGGCCGGCTGGGCGCTCATGATGCCGGTGATCATCCTCGGCGGCATTTACGGGGGTGTCTTCACCCCCACTGAAGCGGCTGCGGTCGCGGTGTTCTACGCACTGATCGTCGGCGTGGTGGTCTACCGCGAGATCAGCATCGCCAGCCTGGCGGTGGTGCTGCGCAAATCGGTGATCTCCAGCGCAGTCATCATGTTCATCATCGCGAACGCCGGCCTGTTTGCCTTTCTGATCACGCGCGCCGGGGTGCCCGACGCCATCGGGCATTATCTGGAATCGGTGTTGCAGTCGCCGGCGCTGTTCCTGCTGGGCGTCAATGCATCCCTGTTCCTGATCGGCATGTTCATTGAAACCAGCGCGGCCATCATTGTGCTCGCGCCGATTCTGGCGCCGGTGGCCATGCATTTCGGCATCGACCCAGTGCATTTCGGCATGGTCATGGTGGTGAACCTGGCTTTGGGCATGATCACGCCACCGTTTGGCGTGAACCTGTTCGCGGCATGCACCGTGGCGCACATCTCGCTGGACCGGATCATCAAGCACCTGATTCCCTTTGTGCTCGTGATCGTCGCCTGCCTGATGGTGATCACCTATTTCCCGGCGCTCTCGCTGACCCTGCGCGATCTGGTGTACAGCAGGTAGCCCCGCGCGGCTCGGCTACACTTGAGCCCGTCAGGAGAGAGTTTTCCCCGCGAAAACCGCCGAAGGCGCATGCTTCACCCTTTATGGTGGACTGAACGCTCAGGCAAAAGGACTGGCAACCGTCTCTTTGCCGCTGTGCGGCAGGGACGTTCCCTACTGGAGAGAGGCTGCCTTCAAGGCCGCCCACCGAAGGAGCAAGCCTGCATCGCCAGGTGAATCTCTCAGGTAAACCGGACAGCAGGGGCAGCCCATGGTTTGATGGCCATGTCGTCTATTTGCCCCGGAGAACGCCCCGTGTCCGCCACCGCCACCGATCCTGCCCTGCTGCACACGCCGCTTCATGCCCTGCACCTTGAGCTCGGGGCCCGCATGGTGCCTTTTGCCGGTTATTCGATGCCGGTGCAGTACCCCGCCGGTCTGATGGCCGAACACCTGCATACCCGCAGCTCGGCAGGTCTGTTCGACGTGTCCCACATGGGCCAGTTGCGCCTGGTCGGCAGCGACGCCGCCGCCGCGCTGGAAACCCTGATGCCCGTGGATGTGATCGACCTGCCCGTCGGCAAGC
>CBFGNA010000275.1:0-4195 GCA_965650045.1 uncultured Polaromonas sp. | reverse complement strand
GAGTACAACGGCAGCTACACCGCCCTGCTGAAAAACACCATCGACTGGGTCTCCAGCCCGGTCAAGGGCGACCCGGCCTGGCAGGAGGGCTTCAAGTCCTTCAACGGCAAGGTCGTGGGCATGCTCAGCGCCTCACCCGGCGCGCTGGGTGGGTTGCGCTCGCAAAGCCACCTCGCGCCGCTGCTGCTCAACGCGCAATGCTGGGTCGCGCCCAAAGCCTTCGCGCTGGGCCACGCTGGCGATGCGTTTGATACAGAGGGCAAACTTGTCAACGAAAAACACCGCAGCAGCGTGCGTGCCGTGATCGAGCAGGTGCTGGATGCCAGCCGCCGTTTGAATGAATAAATCGGCCTCCAGCCCTTGCTGGGCGTGCATGACCAGCTCTTTTATTGATAGCAAATGGTGATGAACTGCCGCCCCGGCTGCGGCGCCTGCTGCATCGCACCGTCCATCAGCTCGCCGATTCCCGGCATGCCCCAGGGCAAGCCGGCCGGGGTGCGCTGCGTGCAGCTTGACGACGCCAATGCCTGCCGAATCTTCGGCCGGCCTGAGCGGCCGGCGGTGTGTGGGCAACTGATGCCGTCGGCGGAAATGTGCGGCGCAAGCGCCACGGCAGCGATGGTGTGGCTCACGTCGCTGGAGCTGGCGACGGCACCTCAGCGGTCATCCGGGATCTGATCCAACACGGCATTTCAGCCACCGGGTCCATGCGCACGCCGCGTCAGGCAGCAGCGCCTTGCACGAGGGGACAAGTGTGTCGCTGCCGCACTAGAATAAGTATCAAATCAAGCCTGAGCCCTTGTCCCACAAGCGTCAGCAGCTCCTGATTTCATAGCGTACCCTGGCACCGCCAACATTCCAAGGAGACAAACACCATGCACATCCCATCCCTGAAAGAAGTGGTCAGCGCTGAAGAATGGCAGTTGCGCTGCGAGCTCGCCGCCTGTTACCGGCTCACCGCGCTGTACGGCTGGAGCGACCTGGTGTTCACCCACATCAGCGCCAAGCTGCCAGAGTCGGTCAGCGGCGCGGGCCAGCATCATTTCCTGATCAATCCCTACGGCCTGATGTTCGACGAGATCACCGCGTCCAGCCTGGTCAAGGTTAACGAGAAGTGCAACAAGGTCATCGACTCGCCCTTTCCGGTCAACCCCGCCGGCTTTGTGATCCACAGCGCCGTGCATGAAGCCCGTGCCGATGCCGGCTGCGTCATGCACACCCACACCCGGGCCGGGGTTGCTGTCAGTGCGCAGAAGTGCGGCGTGTTGCCGATCAGCCAGCAATCGACCTTTGTGCTGGGTTCGCTGGCGTATCACGACTATGAAGGCGTGGCCTTCCGCGACGACGAAAAGCCGCGCCTGCAGGCCGACCTGGGCAAGGCCAACTTTCTGATGCTGCGCAACCATGGCCTGCTGGTGGTCGGCAAGACCGTCCCCGATGCCTTCCTCAGCATGTACACCTTCGAAAACACCTGCCGCATCCAGCTCGACGCGCAGGCCGGCGGCGAGCTGATCCCGGTCAATCCGCAAATCGTCAAGGGTGTGGCCGAAGCCATGCGGGTGCAAACCGGCGGCATGGGCGGCGCCTTTGTCTGGCCCTCACTGATCCGCAAGCTGGAAAAGCTCGACCCCAGCTACCGCGACTGAACGGCGCGGCCCCGCTTCAGGCGATAACCGGATCCGCCAGAGGATCGGGCTGGGAGGAAACCCGGGCAGACAAGGCGTCGCCCGCGCGAATGTCGCCCTGCTCGATGGTCAGCTCCTTGCGCAGCATGGTGACGCCGCCAAAAATGGTGGCAAAAGCGACATCCTTGGCGTCACGCCCGGTGCCTATGCGCACCAGCCGGTCGATGGGCGCCATGCGCGTGGGATCAAACATCACCCAGCGGTTGTCGAGCCAGGCTTCAAACACCGCATGGAAATCCTGGGGCGGCTCGTCGAAATACACATAACCCACCACCAGCCGCGCAGGAATGTTCAGCGCGCGGCACAGCGTGATGCCCAGATGCGCAAAGTCACGGCAGACACCGGCACGCTGCACAAAGACCTCCTGCGCGCTCGTGGTCGAGGTGCTGAAGCCGGGCAGGTAAAGAATGGAGTCGTGAATCCAGCTTTCGATGGCGCGAACCCGTGACAGCCCGAGCGGCAAATGGCCAAAAAGCTGCTGCGCGGCGCGGCTCATCACATCGGATTCGCAGTACCGGCTGGGCATCAGGTAATGCATCACCTCGTCGGGCACCGCAGTCACCGGTACTTCGTCCAGGTGCAGGGGAACCGGCGGGTGGTGCAGCTCCACCTGCGCGTGGTAATTGACCGAAAGCAACCCACGCGGTGCATCCAGCCGGAAGAAACGATTGCCATTGCGCTCGTCGCAAAAGTGGCGCACCTTCACGCTGGGTGTGACCGTCAGCCGCTCCTCGACCACCTTGTGGCTGTCGTGAAAGGACGCCTCGATGTTGAACAGGAAATGCGTGGGGCTCACCACGTCATAGTCAAGCAGGCAATCAACGGTCGCGGTGTGCATCGGTCACTTTGTCGGTCGGGGTGTCGGGGTTGTCTGTCGCACCGGAAGGCGGCTGGCCGGAAGAAAACCAGCTTTTGCAGGTCACCCACATCACATGGGCGCCGCGCTCCAGCGTGTCCACCGCCAGATCGCGCCGGTTGCGCGCCTTCAGCCGCGCGACCAGCAGCAACTGCGCCACGCTGGCGCGCTTTGCACTGTCGCGCGACACCGCCGTGCCGGGATCGGCCTGCGGTTCACGCTTGTCGGCGGGATTGGTCACACCCTGCGGCCACGCAAGCATGGTCTGCATTTATTTAAGGACCTTTTTCACCGCCCCGACGCCCAGCGCCGCCAGCACGACGAACACCACGGCCAGGATCAGGAACAGGCCAAACAGGATCTTGGCAATGCCCGCAGAGCCGGCAGCAATGCCGCCAAAGCCCAGGGCACCAGCGATCAGGGAAATGATCGCAAAAATGATGGCGTACTTCAGCATCGGGTTCTCCTTGAAGAGGCGCAACTTGCCCCTAAAAACAATGGTGTGATCTTAGGAGCGGCTTCGGCAGCGCCGAATCAGCGCCCCGCGCGACGCCCTGTAGGACAAGGCCAGATCGCAACATTTCGCTCCTGTTTTAATAGCTGATTACGCTTGACTGGCGGGGGCTGAAGGACTTTTTTGCCTGAAAGCAGGCTCCCGGCGGCACAGCCCGGCCGGCGCGCCTGCATGAAAAGCCGCCAGGCGCTAGGATCGCAGCCTGGGCGACGCGGCGTCGCCCTGCGGCATCCACACCAACCAGGACACTTTCCATGAAACTTTATTACTCACCCGGCGCCTGCTCCCTGTCCCCCCACATCACGCTGCACGAATCCGGCCTGAAATTCGAGCACCTGGCCGCCCCCACCAAAACCCATCAGCTTGACGACGGCACCGACTACTACACCATCAACCCCCTCGGTTATGTGCCGCTGCTGGAGCTGGATGACGGCACGCGCCTCACCGAAGGCCCGGCCATCGTGCAATACATCGCCGACCAGGTGCCCGACAAAAAGCTGGCGCCCGCCAACGGCACCGTGGCCCGCACGCAGATGCAGTCCTGGCTGAACTTCATCAGCACCGAGCTGCACAAGGGCTTCAGCCCGCTGTTCAACCCCGCCACACCGGCCGAGTACAAGTCCGCGGTCATCGACAAGCTGTTGTCGCGCCTGAAGTGGGTGGACGGCCAGCTGGCCGGCAAGCAGTACCTCATGGGCGATGCATTCAGCGTGGCCGACCCCTATCTGTTCACCGTGACCAACTGGGCGCCCCGCGTCGGCGTGGACATCACGGGCTTTGCCAACATCACGGCGTTTCGTGAGCGCATGGCGGCGCGGCCTGCGGTGCAGGCGGCCATGCGGCATGAAGGGTTGACCAAGTAAGCGGACTTGGGGCGTCACGCTGCGTCCCCGGTTCGCCCTTGGACAGTAGGCGCAACTCCCCACTCCCACCCCTAACCCCTCCCTCGCCCCGCTGGGCGATGGAGGGGGACTTCATGTGGCCGCGTGTGCTGCGCTCGCGTGCACACATGACCGTCTGTTGGGATTCCCGTCCTTGAAGCGCTTCGCGCTTCAAGGACTCCGGATTTTTGTCGCCGTGCTCGCTTCTTCCCCACCCTTCTGTATGCGCCGAGGAGCGCAGGGCCAGACGGATCAGGGC
>CBFGNA010000274.1:0-4204 GCA_965650045.1 uncultured Polaromonas sp. | reverse complement strand
CCAGCCGCATTCATCCGACCCTTCCTCCAGCGAGACGCCGGCCGAATGTGATGTGCTGGTGATCGGCGGTGGCCCTGCAGGCGCTACCGCGGGGGCGTTGCTGGCGCAACGCGGCCATAACGTGGTGATTCTTGAAAAGGAACACCACCCGCGTTTTCACATCGGGGAGTCCCTGTTACCTGCCAATTTGCCCCTGTTTGAGAAACTGGGGGTGGCCGACGCCGTCAAGGCCATCGGCATGGAAAAGTGGGGCGCCGAATTTGTGTCGCCCTGGCATGCCGCCAAAAGCCAGACCTTCGAGTTTGCCGACGCCTGGGACAAGTCCATGCCTTTTTCCTACCAGGTGAGGCGCTCCGAGTTTGATGAAATCCTGATCCGGAATGCGGCGCGTCTGGGGGCCGACGTTATTGAAGGCTGCCGCGTCAAGGGCGTGGCGTTCAAGCGTGACGGCAGCGGTGCGACGGTGCAGGCGCAGCGCGACGACGGGAGCCCCTGCAACTGGCGCGCGCGTTTCGTGGTCGATGCCTCTGGCCGCGACACCGTGCTTGGCAAACAGTTCGACATCAAGCGGCGCAACCCCAAACACAACAGCTCGGCGCTTTATGGCCACTTCATCGGTGCGACGCGCCACCCCGGCCAGGCCGAGGGCAACATCACCATCTTCTGGTTCGACCACGGCTGGTTCTGGTTCATTCCGCTGGCCGACGGCTTCACCAGCGTGGGGGCGGTGGTCTGGCCCCACTACTTGAAAAGCCGCACCAAGCCGGTCAGGGAATTTTTTCTCGACACCATCGCCATGTGTCCGGCCCTGACGGAACGGCTGGCCGGGGCCACGTTGTCTTCGGAGGTGGAAGCCACCGGCAATTTTTCCTACGCTTGTGACCGCACCCATGGGCCGGGCTACGTGATGATCGGCGACGCCTTCACCTTCATCGACCCGGTGTTTTCTTCCGGGGTGATGCTGGCGATGCAGGGCGGCTTTGTGGGCGCGGAAACCGTGGACACCTGCCTGCGCGAACCCGCGAAGGCCGCGGCGGCCCTGGCCCATTTCGACCGCCAGGTGCGCAAGGGCCCCAAGGAGTTTTCGTGGTTCATCTACCGTGTGACCAACCCGACCATGCGCGACCTGTTCATGGCGCCCAGTAATGTCTGGCGTGTCAAGGAAGCCCTGTTGTCCATGCTGGCGGGCGACATATTCGGCAAGACGCCGATCTGGCGGTCGCTGCGGGTGCTCAAGGGCATCTTTTACATTGCCTCGGCGCTGAATTTCAAGCGCTCCCTGCAGGCCATGCGCCTGCGCAAGGCCAACATCCGCGTGGTGGATGCCGCGGACGCAGAGGCCGCAGTGCATGGCGCGCCGCTGGCGCGCTGAGTCATGGATTACAAGCCGCAAGCCCTGCTGGATGACGCCCTGGACATTCACGTCAGGCCGACCCGCCTGCACGAGAGTCTTCGCATGTATCTGGGTTACGGGGTGCTCGGTGTCATCTGCCTCGCCGTGACCCTGCTGGCTTTTCCGGTGCGCGCGCTGCTTCCACGCGCCTTAAGCCGGCGGTTTGGGCGCAGGGTGGTGACGCACAGCACCCGCGCCTACCTCCATTTTTTGACGCGCATGGGGGCATGCCGATTCGACCTGTCGGCGCTGGACGCGCTTCGGGATGCGCCAGCCATGGTCATCGCGCCCAACCACCCCGGGCTGCTCGACGCCCTGATGATCCTGTCGCGCCTGCCCGATGCCGCGTGCATCATGAAGGCCGAACTGGTCAACAGTGTGTTTTTTGGCGCTGGTGCCAGGCTGGCAGGGCATATCCGCAACACGCCGATTCGCACCATGGTCAAGCTCGCCGTGGACGACCTGGACCGCGGCAGTCATTTGCTGCTGTTCCCCGAGGGCACCCGAACCACGCGATTCCCGGTGGGCCCGATGCAGGGCACCGCCGGCCTGATTGCCAAGAAAGCCGGTGTGCCGGTGCAGACGGTTTTCATCGAAACCGATTCCGGTTTTCTCGGCAAGGGCTGGTCCTTGCTGTGGACGCCCAAAATGCCGATCACTTTTCGGGTGCGCCTTGGCAAACGGTTTGAGCCGCCTTGCGACACGGCTCAGTTTGTCTGCGAACTTGAACACTATTTCCAGTCAGAACTGGCCCATGCGCAACTGCCGGTATTCCCCGCCAGGGCGCCGTCCGCCTGAACCACGGGCCGCCTGCTTTTCCCATTGCCTGTTGACCCGATGACCGTTTCCGAATCCCGTACTCCGACGCCCGGCGCTTCGCTTTCCCATCTGGTCCTGATTCCCAGCTACAACCCCGGCCCCAAGGTGTATGAGACCGTGCGGTCGGCGCGGGCGCAGTGGACACCGGTCTGGGTGGTGGTCGATGGCAGCAGCGACGGCAGCGCCGAAGGGCTGCTGGCCATGGCAGGGCAGGACCCGGGCCTGCAGGTGATGGTTCTGCCGCACAACGTCGGCAAGGGCGCGGCGGTGCTGCAGGGCATAGACCGCGCGGCGGCCCAGGGATTCACCCACGTCCTGACGATGGACTCCGACGGCCAGCATCCGGCGCACCTGATTCCGCCATTCATGGCCGCTTCGGCGGCCCAGCCGCAGGTGATGGTGCTGGGCGTGCCGGTGTTCGCCGCCGACGCACCGCGGCTGCGCGTGAATGGCCGCAAGGTTTCCAATGGCTGGGCGAATCTGGAAACCCTGTGGGCAGGTATCGGGGACTCGCTGTTCGGTTTTCGGGTGTACCCAATTGCACCGCTCAGCAAGGTCATGCACGGCCAGCGCTGGATGCGCCGTTTTGACTTTGATCCCGAGGCTGTGGTGCGCATGTGCTGGAGGGGCGTGAAGCCCGTCAACCTGCCGGCCACCGTCAAATACTTCCGGATCGACGAAGGCGGGGTGTCGCACTTCAACTACCTGCGCGACAACCTGCTGCTGACCTGGATGCACTCGCGGCTGTTCCTGGGTTTTCTTGTTCGCCTGCCCCTGCTGATCTGGCGACGCGTCCAAGGCCTCTAGCGGTCAGCGAACTTGCGCGTTGCGGAGCGAGCAAAGGAGTTCTTCTTGCCGGCCTGCAGGCGCAGCGGCTCCCCTCGGGGGGCAGGGCGCTAAATGCAGTGCGCAACCGTGGGGGCTAGATCATCCCGCCATTGATGGAAATGATCTGGCCGCTGATGTAGGCCGCCTGTTCGGACGCCAGGAAGCCGACAAGATCGGCGACTTCTTCCGCCTTGCCTGCGCGTTTCATCGGTACCATGCGGTCGATCACATCCTTGCTGAATGCGCCCTGGGTCATGGCAGTGTCGATGATGCCGGGTGCCACGGCATTGACCGTGATGCCGCGGCTCGCGACTTCGAGGGCCAGTGATTTGGTTGCCGCATGCAACGCGCCCTTGGCGGCTGAATAGTTGACCTGTCCGCGGTTGCCGGCCACCGCAGCCACCGAGGTGATGGTGATAATCCGGCCCCAGCGTGTGCGGATCATCGGCATGGTCAGCGGTTGGGTCACATGGAAGAAACCATTGAGCGACACATCGAGCACGCGCTGCCACTGGGCCAGTTGCATGCCGGGGAAGACGGCGTCGTCGTGGATACCGGCGTTGTTGACCAGCACCTGGATGGGCCCGTCGTCGAGCAGGGTTTGCAGCGCCAGGGCGGTGGCTGCGGCGTCGGTCACGTCAAACGCCACGGCCTGGGCCTGGCCACCCTGGGCCACGATGTCGGCGGCGACCGCCTGCGCAGCAGCCAGATGGCTGTTGGCGTGAACGATGACGGCGAAACCATCTGCCGCAAGGCGCCGGCTGATGGCCGAACCCAGGCCGCCGCTGCCACCGGTAACCAAAGCGCGTTTGAGGCTTGTATTCATGGCGGTGTCGATGCGTTGGAAGAAACCAGGGCCAGCGCGGATGCGTCAAGCACCACCACGGCGCGGCCGCTGAGCAGGGATTGGCCGCCGGCCTGCACGTCAAAGCTGTACAGCACGGTGCTGGCATCGCCGGTCAGCCGGTCCGCACGGATGGTCAGTTCGCCGGCACAGGCGTCCAGGCGCTCAACGAAAAGCGTGACGCCGCGCATGCTGGCCAGGTAGCCGGCGCGCGGTGGCGTTGCGGATGTGTCCGGACCGGCCAGCGCTTCAGCGACCAATGCACCGTGCACGGCCATGGCCTGCGCGGCGTACTCCACACCGCAGGCGGCACCGAGCCG
>CBFGNA010000273.1:0-4214 GCA_965650045.1 uncultured Polaromonas sp. | reverse complement strand
CAGCAACAGGGACAGCAAAAACTCGATCCCGATGACCCGCGCCTGTGCAACCGCCAGCCAGGCCAGCCAGAGTGCGACCACCCCCACCACCAGGCGAAGCGTCCGCGGTATGCGCGGCCAGCCCGCCACCCCACTGCGCAGCAACCAGGCGCCCACCAGCACCCACGCCGCGCCGGCCAGCCGCCACAACAGGGGCAAGGGCTGCTCCAGCGTGCCCAGGTCCCAGGACATCGCGCACATCACGATGCACGCGAAGCCTGCCGCCAGCGAGGCCATGGCGCCGTAGCCATTGAGGCGTCCCCACTCCCAGGCACCGGCGGCGATCATCACCACGGCAACGGCACAAAAAGGCATCGGCGCCGGATAAAACAGCGCCGGCAGCAAAATGGCCAACAGCACCAGAGCGGTGATCACACGTTGCTTGAGCATCAGGCAGCCTTCACGGTGGATGGGGAGGAGCCAGACGCGATCTGGCTGGATGTCTTGCCGAAGCGCCGTTCGCGGCTCGCGTAAAACGCCAGGGCTTCGTCCAAAGCTGCGTCGTCAAAATCAGGCCAAAGTTTGTCGGAAAAATACAGTTCCGAGTAGGCGGCCTGCCAGAGCAAAAAGTTGCTGATACGCAGTTCGCCGCCGGTACGGATCACCAGATCGGGGTCGGCCACATGCGCCAGCGCCAGCGCCCTGTCGAGCGCCAGTTCGGTGATTTCCTGGCCGCTGGCGGCGAGCTTGCGGGCGGCCTGGGCGATGTCCCAGCGTCCGCCGTAGTTGAAACACACGTTGAGCACAAGCCGGTTGTTGTCTGCCGTCGCTGCTTCTGCCTGCGCCAGCCCGTCACGGACCTTGCCGGAAAGCTGCTGGCGCTCGCCGACAAAATGCAGCTGCACGCCGTTGGCCTTGAGCGAGGGCACCTCACGCGCCAGTGACAGCGCGAGCAGCTCCATCAGGCCCGAGACTTCTTCCGCGGGACGGTTCCAGTTCTCGGACGAAAACGCAAACACCGTCAACACGCCAATGCCGCGTGCCATGCAGGCCTTGACGCAACGGCTCAGGGCGCCAACGCCCTGCTGGTGGCCCGCCACACGCGGCAGGAAACGTCTGGTCGCCCAGCGGCCATTGCCGTCCATAACGATGGCGACATGGTGAGGGATGGCCATGGAGCTTGAAGTGCCCATGTCAGCAATCAACGCCGGGGCGCTGATCAGACCGCCATGATGTCTTGTTCCTTGGCGGCGACCAGCTTGTCCACCTCCGAAATGAACCGGTCGGTGGACTTCTGCACGTCGTCATGGGCGCGGCGTTCGTCATCTTCGGAGGCCAGTTTTTCCTTGACGAGTTTCTTCACACCGTCATTGGCATCACGGCGCAGGTTGCGAATGGCCACCTTGGCGTGTTCGCCCTCGGCGCGCACAATTTTGGTCAGTTCCTTGCGGCGCTCTTCCGTCATGGCCGGCATGGGCACCCGGATCAGGTCGCCCTGGGTGGCGGGATTGAGGCCGAGATCGGAATCGCGAATGGCTTTTTCGATCTTGGCGCCCATGCCTTTTTCCCAGGGGGACACGCTGATGGTGCGGGCGTCAAGCAGCGAAACATTGGCGACCTGGCTGATCGGCACCATGGCGCCGTAATAGTCCACGTTGACCGTGTCGAGCAGGCCGGGGTTAGCACGGCCGGTCCGGATCTTCGTCAGCGCCTGCTTGAAGGACTCCAGCGACTGCTGCATTTTCTGTTCGGTGCTGCTCTTGATATCAACAATGCTCATGATGGAATCTCCGGATCAATCCTGTTTTTACAAAAGTTGCGCGGGCCGGCAGCGGCGGCGAACACTCAGACGTGCACCAGCGTACCCTCATCCTCGCCCAGCACCACGCGTTTGAGCGCGCCGTGCTTGAAGATGCTGAAAATCTTGATCGGCAGTTTCTGGTCGCGGCACAGCGCGAAGGCCGTGGCATCCATCACTTCCAGGTTTTTGCCGATGGCCTCATCGAAGGTGATGTTGGTGTAACGCGTGGCCGAAGCATCCTTCTTCGGGTCCGCGGAATAAACGCCGTCCACCTTGGTCGCCTTCAGAACGATTTCGGCACCGATCTCCGCGCCGCGCAACGCCGCGGCGGTATCGGTGGTGAAAAACGGGTTGCCGGTACCCGCCGCAAAAATCACCACCTTCCCCTCTTCGAGGTACTGCAGGGCCTTGGGCCGCACATAAGGTTCGACGATGCGTTCGATGCCGATGGCCGACATCACGCGTGGCGTGAGGCCGGCCTTGTCCATGGTGTCGCCCAGGGCCAGCGCATTCATCACTGTGGCCAGCATGCCCATGTAATCGGCTGTCGCGCGATCCATACCAACCGAACCGCCGGCGACGCCGCGGAAGATATTGCCGCCGCCGATCACCACGGCGACCTCAACGCCCAAACGCGTGACTTCGGCGATTTCCTCGACCATGCGCACAATCGTCGCGCGATTGATACCGAAGGCATCGTCTCCCATCAAGGCTTCGCCTGAAAGTTTCAACAAGATTCGCTTGTAGGCTGGCATGAGGGAGATTCCTGTCGTTTGTTTTTATGGGCGTAAGTTTAGCGGCCTTCCGGGTCAATGGGGACTGAATCAGCCCTTGGCGGCAGCGACCTGCGCAGCCACTTCGGCGGCGAAATCGTCCACCTTTTTCTCGATGCCTTCGCCGACAACGTACAGGGTGAAAGACTTCACCGTCGTGCCTTTTTCCTTGAGCATCTGCTCGACGGTCTGCTTGTCGTTTTTCACGAAAGTCTGGTTGTGCAGGCTGACTTCCTTGAGGTACTTTTGCACGCCACCTTCGATACGCTTGGCAACAATTTCGGGCGACTGCACCGGCTTGCCGGCGGCCGTGGCGACGGCCGCGTCTTCGGCAGCCTTGGCAGCAGCCACGGAACGCTCACGCGCCACGAGGTCGGCCGGCACCTGGTCGCTGGACAGCGACACCGGCTTCATGGCGGCCACGTGCATGGCGACATCCTTGGCGGCGGTTTCGTCGCCGTCAAACTCGACCACCACGCCGATGCGTGTGCCGTGGAGGTAGGAAGCGAGTTTGCCGCTTTCGAAACGCTGGAAGCGGCGCACCGACATGTTCTCGCCGATCTTGCCGATCAGGCCTTTGCGCACGTCTTCGACCGTCGGGCCGAAACCATCCAGGCTCAGGGGCATGGCGCCGATGGCGGCCACGTCGGCGGGGTTGTTCTTGACGATGCCCTTGGCGACGGCGTCGGTGAAGGCCAGGAAGCTGTCGTTCTTGGTCACGAAGTCGGTTTCGCAGTTGATTTCGACCAGCGCGCCGATGCCGCCTTCGCTGTGGTAGGCGATCACGCCTTCAGCGGTGACGCGGGAAGCGGCCTTGCCAGCCTTGTTGCCCAGCTTGACGCGCAGGATTTCTTCGGCTTTTTCGAAGTTGCCTTCGGCTTCGGTCAGTGCTTTCTTGCACTCCATCATGGGGGCGTCGGTTTTTGCGCGCAGTTCTGCGACCATGCTTGCTGTGATTGCCATCTTGGATTCTCCGTGTGTCGTGTTGACTTCAAATAAATACGGGTGCCTTTGAACAAGGCTGTGAAAAAGGGGCTACGCGAGCCCCTTTTTCGCGTCAGGCGCCGGGCCGGGCCGTTCAGGCAGCGGCGTTTTCCACTTCGACGAATTCGTCGGCGCTTTCGGCAGATGCCATCTTGACGACTTCATTGCCGGCGGCAGCGCGGCCTTCAATGATGGCGTCGGCGATGCCGCGGGCATAGAGGGCCACGGCCTTGGACGAATCGTCGTTGCCGGGGATCACGTAGTCGATGCCGATGGGCGAATGGTTGGAGTCCACCACACCGATCAGCGGGATACCCAGCTTCTTGGCTTCGAGGATGGCGATCTTGTGGAAGCCCACGTCGATCACGAAAATCGCGTCAGGCAGGGCATTCATGTCCTGGATGCCGCCGATGTCCTTTTCCAGCTTTTCCATTTCGCGCTTGAAGGTGAGCTGCTCTTTCTTGCTCAGGCTGTCGAGGCCGGCTTCCTGCTGGGCCTTCATTTCCTTGAGGCGCTTGATCGAGGTCTTGACCGTCTTGAAGTTGGTCAGCATGCCACCCAGCCAGCGCTGGTCAACAAAAGGCACGCCGGCGCGGCGCGCTTCGGCGGCGACCAGCTCGCGGGCCTGGCGCTTGGTGCCGACCATCAGGATGGTGCCGCGGTTGGCGGACAGCTGC
>CBFGNA010000272.1:0-4232 GCA_965650045.1 uncultured Polaromonas sp. | reverse complement strand
CGGTACGCGCACCAATGGCACCCATGGCGCCGGGCTGGTTCTCGACGATGCCGGGCTGCCCCAGCGCCTCACCCATGACTTGGGCTACGATGCGGGCCAACGCATCGGTGGGCCCGCCTGGCGGGTAGCCCACCACCACCTTGAGGGTTTTGGCTTGCGCGAGCGCGAGGCCCGGCAACAGCGGCGACGCTGCTGCCAGCGCGAGGACGGAACGGCGTTTCAACATCAAAAACTCCTTTTAAAAAAGCGCCACATGGGCGCGCACACGATTTGCGGACACCAGGACAGACATGCCCCAGACGATTTACCTGACGGCCGCGAGCGGCGGGCTTCGGTGCGACATCCGCCCGGACCTGGGGGGTTGTGTGGCCGGCTTCTGGCTTGGCGGCGAAGCGGTGCTGCGATCCGTCGCCGGCGACCGCCTGGAAAATGTGCGCGGCTCGGCCAACTTTCCGTTTCTGCCCTACAGCAACCGCATGGGCCAATGCACGCTGTCCTGGCGTGGGCAGGCACACCGCCTGCGATCCAACTTCGACGATAGCCCGCACTCTTTGCACGGCAACGGCTGGCAGCGGCCCTGGACAGTGCATGAACAGTCCCGGGACCGGGTTGTAATGGCACTGGCCCACATCCCGGACAGCGACTGGCCTTTTGCGTTCGACTGCACGCAGACGATCTCGCTTGAAGGCGGCGGTCTGCAGCTGGCGCTGGCTTTCACCAACCGCGCCCCGGCGCCGGCGCCTGCAGGGCTGGGCTGGCATCCCTACCTGGCGCGACGGCCGGGCGCACGCCTGGCGTTCAATGCGGACGCGCGCTGGGACACCGACGCTGGCGGCCTGCCGCAGGGGAGTGTGGCCGTCGCCGGCCTGGACGCGGCCTGCGACACACTGGCGCTGAACAACTGTTTTGACGGCTGGCGCGGGGTGGCCGAACTGCAGGACAGCGTGATGATCACACGCGTGGCTTCGGACCTGCCGCGCCTGCTGGTATCCACGCCCGCGGGCAGGGATTTTGTGGCCGTCGAACCGGTCAGCCATGTGCCCAATGCCTTCAACAGCCCGGACGCGGAAGCGCAGGGCATGCGTGTCCTCACGCCCGGCGAGACGCTGCACGCCTGGATGAGCATCACACCGCGCCTGAACGACTGAGCAGTTCACGGCAGTGCTCACGGGCGCGCCGGCTGCAAGGCCTCGATGCGGGCGACCGCACGCAGCAAGGCATCCACATGCGCCTGCTGGTGCAATGCAAAACGTGTCGCAGGACCAGCCACACAGACCGCCAGCGTGCCACCGCCAAAACGCACCGGCGCGGCAATCGCCTGCAATTCGGCCACGCTTTCACCGCGCACCTCGTACCAGCCGCGCTGCTGCCCTGCCTCCAGTTCCGCGTCCAGTGCGGCGCGGGTCGTCAGCGTGGTGGCGGTGCGCACGGGAAAAGGCTCGGCGGGCAGCCATCTGTCGCGTTCTTCGGCGCTCATGGTGCCCAGAATGGCCTTGCCGATGGCCGAGCAATGCAGCTCGCGCACGGCCCCGGGATGGCCCGAAAAACGGATGTTGTGCGCCGACTCCAGCACGTCCAGCATCACCGCCTGGTGCTGGCTCTGCTGGCCCAGCACGATGCTTTCGCCGGTCTCGTCACGCAGGGTCTCAAGCACCGGACCCAACAGATTGAGCAGCGGGTCGTGCGAGGAAATCGCCAGCGCGTCGCGCAGCAGCCGCTTGGTCGGGTAGTAGCTTTTGAGCTGCAGGCCATAGATGTAACCCCGCCGCTCCAGCGTGCGCACCAGCTGGTAGCAGCTCGACACCGGCGCTTCGAGCGCCTTCGCCAGATCCGACAGCCGCATGGGCTTGAGCTCTCTCGCAAAAACCTCGAACAAATCCAGCGTCCGCGCAGCATTTTTTATATCCATGAAATGATTTTTACATCCATAAAATATAGACGCACGCGTGTAAACCCTTGGTTTTCAAGGAGCTTTGTTCCTGCCGGACCGACTTTGGCCGCCCTGCGCTTTGAATAAAAATTAAGATTTCTCCTACAGACGGGGCTCGGGCACCGGGTGCATATTGGGGTTTATCGGGGGTCGATGGAGCCGTCAGAAGGCAGTTCCGGCTGCTGCCCCAATGCACTTTCTCATCAGGAGTGAGCCCATGATCCGGCATCTCGTCCCCCATCTTGAATCCCGGCTGGTCGGCTTGCCGGCCCCGGTGTCCGTGCAACTGCCAGAGGGGCAGGTGCTTGGCGCGGCGGATGCGCCGGTCAAGATGAGCTTTTCCCACTGGTCCAGCCTCACGCGCCTGCGGGCCGGCCAGATCGGCGCGCTGGCGGAGGAGTACGTCGAGGGCAAGCTGAACATTGAGGGCCGCATGCGCGACGTGATGGCGGTCGCAGCCAGCCTGCTGCCGGCCAACCCGGTGCACAGCGACACCGGCTGGTGGCACGGCCTGCAGCGCCAGATTCGCTCGCTGCGCATGCACACCCCGGAAAAAGACGCGGAACAGATCCAGTTCCACTACGACGTGTCCGACGATTTTTATGCGCTCTGGCTCGACCCGCGCCGTGTTTACTCCTGTGCCTACTACCGCGACGAAGCCATGACCCTGGCGCAGGCGCAGGAGGCCAAGCTGGACCACATCTGCCGCAAGCTGATGCTTCAACCGGGTGAGCGCTTCCTGGACATCGGTGCTGGCTGGGGCGGCTTGCTGCTGTGGGCGGCTGAGCATTACGGCGTGGACGCCACCGGCATCACGCTGTCAAAAAACCAGCACGCCCATGTGCAGGCCCTGATTGCGGCCAAAGGCCTGCAGGACCGGGTGCGTGTGGAGTTGCGCGACTACCGCCAGCTCGACGAAAGCCAGCCCTTTGACAAGATCTCATCGGTTGGCATGTTCGAACACGTGGGCCGAGCCCACATGGGCGCTTATTTCAGCAAGATCATGCGGCTGCTGGCACCGGGCGGGCTGGTGCTCAACCATGGCATCACGGCCGGCGGGCTGGATAACCACCAGCTCGGCGCCGGCATGGGGGACTTCATCGAGAAGTACATCATTCCGGGCGGCGAACTGCTGCACGTCAGCGACGTGCTCACGCATCTGGCGCGCTCGGGGCTGGAAATGGTGGACACCGAAAACCTGCGGCCCCACTACGCGCGCACGCTCTGGGGCTGGTCAGACGCCCTGGAAGACAAGCTGGACCAGGCCCGTCAGGTGCTGGCCACCAGCGGGAGCAGCGAACGCGCCGAAAAAATCCTGCGCGCCTACCGGCTTTACCTGGCTGGCAGCGCCATGAGTTTTGAGCAGGGCTGGATCAGCCTGCACCAGATGCTGGCGGCGCGGCCGGCGGCGGGCGCGGCCCAGGAGGCCATCAAGGGTGCGCAAAGCGTTTACCCGTTCCGGCGCGACTACATGTACGCTGTTTCCGGGCTTATCAGTCCCGTTCGCCCTGAGCCTGTCGAAGGGCTTGGTGGTGAGTGACATGGCTTCGACAAGCTCAGCCCGAACGCTGTGGGAAGCTGAGCAGTTGCGACTTGTATGTCAGATTGGCCTCCAGCCCTTTATCGACGGGCGCATCCAGCTATCAAATCAATAGCTGCTGACCTTGACCTCAGTCAACGCGAATGTGTGCGGCCTTCACGATGCGGGCGTTGCTGGCCGACTCCTGCGCGATCTGGCGGGCAAAGTCTGCCGCGCTGCCCGTGGACGGCACGTTGTCGGCGCTGAGCAGGCGTTTGCGCAGTTCCGGGGTCTGCAGCGCGAGATTGATTTCGGTGTTGAGCCGCTGCAGCACAGGTGCCGGTGTGCCGCCCGGCGCGAACACGCCGAACAGCGAACTGAGGTTGGCCGGCGCAAAACCCAGTTCGGCAAACGTCGGCACCTGCGGCAAGGCATCCACACGCGCCGGGGCGCCAACGGCCAGCGCACGCAACTTGCCCGACTGGATGTGCGGCATCACCGCGCCACTGAGGTTGGTGGTGATCACCTCAAACTGCCCGCTCAGCGCATCGGTCAGTTGCTGGCCACCGCCTTTGTAGGGAATGTGCGTGATCTCGACCTTGGCGCCGTTCTGGACCTGCTCCAGCACGATGTGCCCCACTGTGGCCAGACCCGAGGTGGACCAGCGGACGCTGCCGGGTTTGGCCTTGGCGGCAGCCAGCATGTCCTTGAAGTCCTTGCCTTCAAAGGCGGACGTGGCCAGCAGCACCACCGGCGAATACATCACGCTGGCGACCGGCGCGA
>CBFGNA010000271.1:0-4233 GCA_965650045.1 uncultured Polaromonas sp. | reverse complement strand
CGCAGACCTCGGTGCATTTGATCAGCGCTGATGGCAAGCGGCTGGAAAAGGGCTTTGCGCCGCATTTGCCCCAGGCTTATGTGGAGGCCCTTGCCGGCCGCGATATCGGCCCCGACCAGGGCTCCTGTGGGACGGCCGCCTGGCGCCGCGAACCTGTGATCGTGAGCGATATTGAAGCCGACCCGCTGTGGGCCAGGCACCGTGACCTGGCGCGCCTGCACGGCCTTCGCGCTTGCTGGTCGCTTCCCGTGCAGGACGCCACGGGCAAGGTGCTGGCCACGTTTGCTGTGTACTACAAGGCGCCGCATATCCCCCATCCGGAGGACCTTGCGCTGGTGCATGGCGGCGCCCATATCGTCGGCATCGCCATCGAAAGCGATTTGAAGGACGCAGCGCTTCGCGCCAGTGAACAGCGTTTCCACAATACTTTTCTCGGAGCCGCTCCCGGCATCGCGATCACGACGGTTCAGGGGCAATTTCTGGAGGCCAATCCGTCTTTTTGTCGGATGTTGGGCTACACGCAGCAGGAACTGCAAGCCATGGACCTGGAGGCGCTCACCTTTGATGAAGACCGGGCGCAAAGCGCCATCCAGTTAAAGGAGTTGATGGAAGGCAAGCGGGAGACCCTGATTGCCGAGCGGCGCTATATCGGCAAGTCTGGTCAGACCGTGTGGGTGCGCGTGAGCATGTCCAGATTGACCAACGGCGCGGGACGGACCAATGGCATTGTGACCGTGGCGGAGGATCTCACCCTGCAGCGCCAGTCCGAGGAAAAGCTGCATGAAACGCAAGCGCTGCTGGGGATGGCGTCCCGGGTCAGCCGCCTGGGCGCCTGGCAGGTCGATCTGCCAGACTACCGCGTCACCTGGTCCGACGAGGTGCGGGCCATTTACGAGCTGTCTACCGAGCCTACCCCCGGCGTGGAGGCCGCGCTTGAGTTTTATGCGCCGGAGTACCGCGAAGCCATCGGGCAACTGGTGGCGAACTGTGTGGCTCACGGGACGCCGTTCGACGCTGAAATGCAGTTGATCACCGCCCGCAAACGCCGCATCTGGGTCAGGGTGGTGGGCGAGGCGCTGCGTGACGCCGCCGGCAACGTTGTCCGCATACAGGGTGCTTTCCAGGATATTGACGAGCAGAAGCAGACCGAGTTGCGGGAGCACGCGCTCGCCAGGCGGCTCACCACGACGCTCGAAAGTATCAGCGACGCCTTTTTCCTGCTGGATAGAAACTGGAATTTTGTCTTCCTCAACGCCCAGGCAGAAAGCCTGCTAAAACGCAGTCGTTCAGAGCTGCTGGGGCGAAACGTCTGGCAGGAGTTTCCGGAGGCAGTGGGCACGCTGTTCGAACACCATTACCGGGACGCGGTCCGGGAAAACAGCACCTCCCGCTTCGAGGCTTTTTTTGCACCGCTTGACTCCTGGTTCGAAGTCAATGCCTATCCCACCGAGGATGGACTGGCGGTCTACTTTCAGGAGGTGACTGCCAAGCGCCGCGCAGCCGAGCAACTGCGGCTTCTGGAGACCGCGGTGTCAAGACTCAACGATGTTGTGGTGATTACCGAAGCGAGTCCCATCAGCGCCCCTGGTCCCCATATCGTGTTTGTCAATGATGCCTTTGAAGGGCTGACCGGCTACAGCCGGGCGGAGGTGATGGGAAAGTCGCCACGCCTGCTGCAGGGGCCCGAAACCCAGCGTGCCGAGCTGGATCGCATACGCTCGGCCCTGGAAAAATCGCTGCCGGTCAGGACCGAGCTGATCAACTACACCAAGACAGGCCAGTCGTACTGGATAGAACTGGATATCGTGCCCATTGCGGATGAGAAAAAGGGCTTCACTCATTTTGTGGCGGTGGAGCGTGACATCACCGAGCGCAAACTCGCTGAAAAGGCAATCCTTGAACTGAACGCCTCCCTCGAAGACCGTGTGCGAGAGCGCACCCTTCAGCTGGAGACAGCGAATCGTGAGCTGGAAGCCTTCTCCTATTCGGTGTCCCATGACCTGCGCTCGCCCCTGAATACCATCGACGGCTTTGGCCAGATGCTTTTGAAGACGAACCAACAGCTCGACGACAAGGGGCGGCATTACCTGAACCGTATCCGTGCAGGCGCCCAGCACATGGGCGAGTTGATCGAAGGTCTTCTGTCACTTGCCAAGATGAGTCGCGACCCGCTGCGCCTGCAGCCAGTCGATTTGTCTTCCCTGACCGCGCGCGTGCTGCAGGAGTGCAGGGAACGCGAGCCGGACCGCCAGGTCCAGGCCCGGGTGCAGGACAAGTTGTGGGCTCACGGTGATCCCGCCCTGTTGCACGTCGTGATGCAAAATCTGATCGGCAACGCCTGGAAATACACATCGAGGCAGCCCCTCGCAACTATCGAGGTGGGCAGCGAAACGGATTCTGGTGGCGAGACGGTTTATTTTGTCAGGGACAACGGTGCGGGCTTTGACATGGCGTCTGTCAACAAGCTTTTTGGAGCGTTTCAGCGGTTGCATGCCCCCTCTGAATTTTCGGGAACCGGGGTGGGACTCGCCAATGTAAAACGGGTGGTTGAACGTCATGGCGGGCGTGTCTGGGCGCAGGGCCGGTTGAACGAGGGGGCAAGCTTTTACTTCACCCTCGGTGCTCAGACCGGCGATGCCGTGCCGGACAAGCCATGAAGGCGGCGCCTCTTCCCCGCCACGAGTCCGAACGTCTGGCTGCGCTGCGCCGCTACCAGATTCTGGACACCGCACCCGAAGCGGAGTTTGACGATTTCACCGAGCTCGCTGCGCGATATTGATTTTTGCAGTCACGCCATCCATGGCGCAGAGCTGTTCGAGGTCGGCGACGCGCGTGAGGATGAGCGTTTTCTGGACACTCCGCTGGGTGGGCTGCCGGCATTGCCCAAATCAACCTGCGGTCGGACGCACTTCTGTATTTTGCAAATCTTGCGCGTTTGCCGCTGAAGCGACGTGCGGTCGATCTGCGAAAGATTGTCCTGGCGCATGTTCAGGCGCTGCAGCTCGCTGCGCCGCAGCGCTGCGTACGGGTGCTTGTGCAGGAAGATCTGCAGGCGAGCGGTGACCCTGCGCTGCTCGGTGAACTCATGCGGGAACTGCTGGACAATGCCTGGCGCTTCACGGCCTCGCAGCCGATGGCCACACTGGACGTGGGCAGCAGCACCGGCGTGAACGGCGACTTGGTGTACCACGTGCGGGACAACGGTCCGGGTTTTGACATGCGTTATGCAAGCAGCCTGTTTGATCCCTTCCAGCGGCTGGCAACAGGAGACGATGCAGGTGAAGGCATAGGACTTGCACGCGTCAAACGCATCGTCATGAAGCACGGTGGCCGCGTCTGGGCAGAAAGCACACAGGAGCAGGGCGCGAGCTTTTTCTTCACGCTTGCTCTCGCTGCGCGCTGTTAGGCGCCAATCGTTTCAGAGCGCTGCTTTTCGCGGAGGCCTACCAGCCAATCGCCTTGGGCAACCAGGTCGCAATCGGCGGAAAGAAAAACACCAGCACGATGCCCAGGATCTGCAGGCCCACAAACGGAATCACGCCGAGGTAGATGTGGCGTGTGGTGACGCCCGGCGGCGCCACGCCGCGCAGGAAAAACAGCGCCCAGCCGAAGGGCGGTGTGAGGAAGGAGGTCTGCAGGTTGATGGTGATCATCATCGCCAGCCAGACCATGTCCACACCGGCCGCGGCAAAGATCGGCAGAAACAGCGGCACGGCGATGTAGCTGATCTCGATCCACTCGATGAAAAAGCCGAGTACAAAAATCAAGCCCATCAGGAACCACACGGCGGTGTTGATGCCACCCGGCAAAAAGGCAAACAGGTCCTCGATCAGTTTTTCACCCTGCAGGCCGCGAAAGGCCAGGCTGAATACCTGCGAACAGATCAGGATGAACAGCACCATCGCTGAAATGCGTGTGGTGGTCTGCATCACGTCGCGCAGCACGGCCAGCGTGAGCCGTCGCGCCAGCGCTACCACCAGGATGGAGCCCAGTGCACCCATGGACGCGGCCTCGGTCGGCGCCGCGATGCCGCCGATGATGGAACCCAGCACCGACAACACCAGCGCCAGCGGCGGCAGCGCCACCTTGAACACGCGCATCCAGAGTTGCGCGCGTGATACCGCGTCGCGCTCGGCCTGGGGCACCGGCGGCATCGAATCCGGCCGGATCATGCCGTACAACACGATCCAGCTCACATACAGCCCCGCCAGCATCAGGCCGGGCATGACGGCG
>CBFGNA010000270.1:0-4241 GCA_965650045.1 uncultured Polaromonas sp. | reverse complement strand
TCGGCCCTTTCGCCGGCGACGTGGCCGGCCTTGCCCTGGCTTACGACGCCCTGCAGGGCCCCGATCCGCTGGACCCGGGTTGTTTTGCCACACACGTGCAGCCCGTTGTGCGTTCGATGGGGATGGGCCCGCAAGGCCTGCGTGTGGGCGTGCTTGGTGGGTACTTCGAGGACCACGCCGGCCCTGCCGCGCGCGAGGTGGTGGCACGGGCGGCCGCCGTGCTGGGTGCGAGCGCCACCGTGGCCTGGCCCGACCCGGCAGAGGCACGCGCTGCGGCTTTCATCACCAGCGCCAGCGAAGGCGGCGCCTTGCACCTGCAGCGCCTGCGCACACAAGCGGCCGATTTCGAACCGCTTTCGGTGGACCGTTTCATTTCGGGTTCGCTACAACCCGCTGCCTGGTACCTGCGCGCGCAGCGTTTCCGCCGCATCTACCGCGACAAGGTCAACGCCCTGTTCCGCGACTGGGACGTGCTGATAGCGCCCGCCACGCCCGTGGCTGCGCCTGCCATCGGTACAGAGTGGATCGACATCAATGGGCAGCGCTTTCCCAGCCGTGCGTCCATCGGCCTGCTCACGCAACCGATCTCGTTCGCCGGCTGTCCGGTGGTGGCTGCGCCGCTGTGGCCCTCCAGCACCGAAGGACTTCCCATTGGTGTGCAGCTCATTGCCGCACCCTGGCGCGAAGACCTGGCGCTGCGCGCGGGTTGGGCGCTTGCGCAGGCGGGTGTCGCCCAGGTGAAGGAGGCCAGCCTGTGATCGAAGTCAACATTCCGGATGTACTGGCGGAAGTGGCTGCCGCTTTCGAGCGATATGAAGTGGCACTGGTCAACAACGATGTCGCCGTGCTTGACGAGCTCTTCTGGAACAGCCCGCACACGCTGCGTTACGGCGCCACCGAAAACCTGTATGGCTACGACGAGATTCGCGAATTCCGCGCCTCGCGCCCTTCGGCGGGCCTCTCACGCACGCTGGGCCGCACCGTCATCACCACCTACGGCCGCGCGTTTGCCACCGCCAACACCGAGTTCTACCGCGCCGGCAGCGACCGCGTGGGCCGCCAGAGCCAGACCTGGGTGCTCACCCCCGAGGGTTGGCGCGTGGTGGCGGCGCACGTGAGCCTGATGGCCTGAGCATTCCCATGCAGATCGCCGCCCGCCCTTTCCCTTACCACTTCAACGTGGCGCAGACAGCGCTGGTGATCATCGACATGCAGCGCGACTTCATCGAGCCGGGCGGTTTTGGCGAAACCCTGGGCAACGATGTTTCGCTGCTGCAGGCGATTGTGCCGGCCTGCCAGGCCGTGCTGGAGGCCTGGCGCCGCGCCGGCGGGCTGGTGGTGCACACCCGTGAGGCGCACCAGGCCGACCTCTCGGACTGCCCGCCGGCCAAGCGCAGCCGCGGCAATCCCTCGCTGCGTATCGGCGACAGGGGCGCCATGGGCCGCATTCTGATCGCCGGTGAGCCGGGCAACCAGATCATTCCCGCGCTGGCGCCGTTGCCCGGCGAAATTGCCATCGACAAACCCGGCAAGGGCGCGTTTTACGCCACCGGCCTGCATGAGCGGCTGCAGCAGGCCGGCATCACGCACCTGCTGTTCATGGGGGTGACCACCGAGGTTTGCGTGCAGACCTCGATGCGTGAAGCCAACGACCGCGGCTACGAGTCCCTGCTGCTGGAAGACTGCACTGAAAGTTACTTCCCCGCCTTCAAGGCCGCGGCCGTTGCGATGATGCGGGCCCAGGGTGCCATCGTCGGCTGGACCGCCACCAGCGACCAGTTGCTGCCCGCGCTGGCGGCCCTGCCGGCAGAGCCCCAACACTGCTAGAGTTTGTCCATGCACACTGCCGCCAGCCGTCCCGCCCGCCTTGCCGGTACGCCCGTCCACCGCTCCCGCGCCAACGAGGTTTATGAAGTGCTCAAGCGCGATGTGTCCGGGTTCAAGCTGGTGCCCGGCGACCGCTTTACCGAAACCGAGATCAGTGAGCGGCTGGGCGTGTCGCGCACGCCAGTGCGCCAGGCGCTGTTCCGGCTGCAGCAGGAAGGTTTTGTCGAGGTGTCGTTTCGCAGCGGCTGGCGCGTGCTGCCTTTCGATTTCAAGCAGTTCGAGGAGTTGTACGACTTGCGCATGGTGCTGGAAACCACGGCCGCGCACCGGCTGTGTGATGACGCACTGAAGGTGGACACCACGCTGCTGGACGATCTGGCGACGATCTGGCTGGTCGGCCCCGAGCAGCGCAGCAGCGACACCGTGCAGGTCGCGCAGTGGGACGAGGCCTTTCACTGTGCGCTGGTGGCGGCGGCCGGCAACGCCGAAATGGCGCGTGTGCACCGGGACGTGACCGAACGCATCCGGGTCATTCGCCGGCTCGACTTCACCAAGCAGCCGCGCATCGACGCGACCTATGAAGAACACGCCAAGATCCTCAAGGCGATCCAGCGCAAGCGTGGGGACCAGGCGGCGCTGCTGCTGCGTTCACATATCCAGACCAGCCAGGCCGAGGTGCGCAAGATCACGCTGCACCAGGTGCACCTGGCGCGCCAGCTGGGGGCGCAGGCCGGCTAAATTTTCGAAGTGGCCCGTTAAGCATCAAATGGCCCGCCCGCCCTTTTCTGACAAGCGTAAGCAGCTACTGTTTTAATAGCATCCAGGATTCTCGCCGAACTGCCTGCCGGCCCGGAATCTGCGGCGCCACGAACTGAACACACCGGCTGGATGCGACGGGCGCTCACACCAAAGCGGTTCGAGTTTGCATGGCACGTGGGGCTCTGAGTCCCAAGGGTAATACTAAGGTTTTCCCTAGCGCTCGCGTTTGGCCCGCGACAGGCATACTTGCCGAACTCCCTGATCGACATTCCGCTTTGAAGCGGCCTGCGCTGGCATCTACCGGTCCTGTCGGCAGTGGCAGCCGAAGGACATCGATGTCGCCCGAAAAATCTTCCTTTTTTGCGGTTACCGGTTTGCAGCGCCGACTGCTGCTGCTGCTGGCCGTGGGCATGTTGCCGGTGTTCGGGATGGTGATTGCATCGTCCGTCAGCAAACAGCGCGAAAGCGTGGCGCAGGCCGGCGACAACCTGCTGACCGTCTCCAGGCTGTCTGCACTTGGCGCGGAGCGCAGTGTGGAGGGCGCGCGGCAGCTGCTCAACGCCATCACCAGCGGTCCGTCGCTCAAAGGAGCTGGGCTGAATGCGCTTTGCATCGAGTTCCTCGCGAACATCCGCAGCAGTTTCCCTTACTACAGCAATGTCGGTTTCCTCGATGTGGACGGCAAACTGATTTGTGACGCCAGGAAGGCCGAGCCAGCCACTTATTTTGGTGACCGCACCTATTTCACCCAGGCCCTGGCAACACGTTCCTTTGCCATGGGCGACTACCAGACTGGACGAATCACGGGCCAGACCTCCCTTAACTTCGGTATGCCGGTTTATGAAAATGCGGGGCCCTTGAAAGGGGTTGCCTTCGTCGCGCTGGATTTGAGCCGGCTGGCTCCCGACGTGCATGCCAGCCCGGGCTTTCCCTTCAGTGTGAGTGTCACCGACCGCATGGGCACTATCGTCGCGACCGACAGGACGCAGACCGGTCGTGTCGGCATGCCTTACCGGGACCAAGCGTTCGCCGGCGCGATGCCTGCGCCGCCGGCCTCGACCATCACGGCGCGGGACCCCGACGGCGCCTGGCGAATGTATGCAGTGACGGCGGTGGGCGACGGCAACCGGCCCGGGCTGTATGTGGTGGCCAGCGTTGCAAGGGATGCGGTGACGGCCCCGCTACAGCGCAGGCTGGCGCTTGACCTTGGCGTGCTGCTGTTGCTGACGGCGCTGGGCATTCTTGCGGCCCGGTGGATGGGCAACCGGACCGTGGTGGCTCCGGCGCGCCGCTTGCTCAAGGACATCAACCAGCTTGCCGGCGACAGCTCTGACACCCCCGCAGCGATCCACGGCGACGAAATCGTCGCGTTGTCGTCGGCTTTCTCGCGAGTCGCCGGTATCCTGGCCCAGCGCGACGAAGAGCGCGACCGCCATCAGGCTGCGTTGCAAAAGACGCAGGATCGGCTGGTGGCGGCGCAGCGAATCGCCAGAACAGGCAACTGGGAGTTTTCTACCACGACCCGGCAGCTGTGGTGGTCCGCCCAGACCTACCGGATTTTTGGGGTGTCGCCGGCGTCGTTTACGGTCTCTCTCGAAAACCTGGCCGAGCGCATTTTTCCGGATGACCGGGAATATTGCGAGGCCGCCCGCAGC
>CBFGNA010000269.1:0-4270 GCA_965650045.1 uncultured Polaromonas sp. | reverse complement strand
GCAGATCTCATCGATGCCGACGAACTTCGTCGCCGTTTCCGCCTTCAACGCGGCCAGGTTTCCGGCGACGGCACGCGTCCGCCGGCGCATGCTCTGATCGAGATAGCGGCCGGCCACCAGAAAGGTGATCAGCATCAGCGCGGCGTCAAACATGTCATGGCTCAGGGAGACCGCCGTAGCCATGGCGATCACATCACGGCTGAACAGGCTGAGCTCCATGCCAGTCGTGCCCTGGGTCACGCCGTCGCACATGGCCGGCACGCCGCCGGCCACCTGCGCGGTGGCGCCATGCAGGCGCGCCTCCCACTTGATCAGGTCCGGGTAGGGCTGCATCGGTGTGTGCGCCGACAACATGTCGTTGTAGGCGGTGACGATGCCGATGTTGGGCGCGCGTTCGGTGACCACCTTGAAGCGGTCGTCCAGCGGCATGCCGGCCACCGCGTGGGCAATGTTGCCGCAGCCCATGCGGTCCACGCTGATGGCGCGGGTGGCGGTGCTGTCGAGCCGCTGCAGGTAGGCGCTGCGGGTGGGGCGGCTGCGATTCTGGATTCTTTCGGTGACCTGGGCGACGGTGGGATGGAGGGTCATGGGTGATTTCTTCTCGGTGCGTGAGGGGCGTCCGTCACTTTGCCTTGCAGCGTTATGACTTCGTCCATCCTACTGCCTTGGCAAACCCCTGCAAACCCACGGGTACAGCGCGGTTACCTCAGGGCGCGGCAGACCCGCTTATTGCAGGGCAATCTCTACCCGGCGCGCCTCGGCATCGCTGCCGGTGCCCGCCGTCTGCGCGGGTTTTTCAAGGCGGATCTGGTGCTCAGGCACACCAGCGGCCAGCAAGGCCTTGCGCACCGCCAGCGCGCGCTCCAGGGCCAGTTCTGCATTGCGCGCAGGGCTGCCCTGTGCGTCATGAAAACCCGAGATGACCACTTTTTTGCCGCCGCGCGCGCCCTTGACCACATCCACCAGGGCCCCGGCCGCACCCGCAGCGAGTTCGGCCTTGCCGGAAGCAAAGTAAAACTTCACGATGCCGTATTCCACCGTGATGCTGGCAGCGTCCGACACGGCCTGGGCTGCCAGCGCGGCGGACGCCGCGGGCGCGGGCGCAGGGGCAAGCGGTGCAGGAGCGGGAACCGGTGGCACCGCCGGCGCCAGCGCCGCCGCAGGCGCAGGCGGCGGCACGGGAATCGGCATGACCTGTGCCCGGTGGCTGCGGCTGATGGCCAGCCCGATCACCAGCGCCACGACCAGCAACACCAGGCTCATCACCGATCCCAGCACCCAGCCCTGCTGACCCTCATCCGACTCAGAAAACATGCAGCGACTCTCCATAAAAAAAGGACGGCCCGACGTTTGCGGCGCCTGATGCCGCATGCACAAGCGGCATGCACAAACCGGCGGCTCATTGTAAAGTCCAGTGGTGGACAACCCCCTCCCCCATGGCATGCACAGTGGCGTTCAAGCCCTTCGCGATCCGGCGCCGATGCTGGAACGCTTTCTGCACCAGTGGGGCGGCCGCGAAGACCTGTGGATCTTTGGTTATGCCTCGCTGATCTGGCGGCCCGATTTCGACTTCGTCGAACAGCGGCGCGCCCATGTGCATGGCTGGCACCGGGCACTCAAGATGTGGAGCCGCGTCAACCGCGGCACACCCGAATGCCCCGGCCTGGTATTTGCGCTGCTCTCCGGCGGCAGTTGCCACGGCGTGGTGTACCGCGTGCCCCGCCATGAGGTTGCCGAAGTGGTGGCGCGGCTGTGGCTGCGCGAAATGGTGACCGGTGTGTACGACCCCCGTTCCCTGCGCTGCAGCACCGACAAGGGGCCGGTGCAGGCCCTGGCTTTTACCCTGTCGCGCCGCAGCCCCAACTTCACCGGCGAGCTCAGCGAAGCGCGTTACCGCGAGATTTTTTCGGCGGCCTGCGGACGTTATGGCAGCACCCATGATTACGCCCGCCAGACCCTGGAGAGCCTGCGCCACCACGGGATTTCCGACGCGGCGCTGGCCCGCCTGCTCAACTTGGCCTCCTGTCCTACTTCGCCGCCCTGAGCCGCAGCCTAGAGTCGGGCTTTTCACGCTGTTTTCACAAGGAGATTCCATGGACGCAAAACTGCTATGGGTGGCTGCGGCCACTGCCCTGCTCACGGCCTGTGCCAGCCCCCCGGGCGCTCAACGCGCCGTCGCCCAGTTGCAGCCCACGACCGGCAACAGCACCAGCGGCACAGCCACATTCGTGCAGTCCGGCGCCACGGTACGGGTCAGCGGCGAGGTGCGCGGCCTCAAGCCCAACACGGAGCACGGCTTTCATGTGCACGAAAAAGGCGACTGCTCAAGCGGTGACGGCATGAGTGCCGGCGGGCATTTCAACCCGACCGGTGCGCCGCATGGCAGCCACGCCATGGGCATGCACCACACCGGCGATCTGCCCAGCCTGAAGGCCGATGCCAATGGGGTGGCGCGCTTCAGCTTTGAGTCGTCCACCATCGCGGTGGGCAGCGGCATCACCGACATCGTCGGCAAGGGCCTGATCGTGCACCGCGACCCCGATGACTACAAAACCCAGCCGACCGGCAATGCCGGTCCGCGGCTGGCTTGCGCCGTCATTTCAGGAAGCTGAGGCGGCCCGGCGCGCGGCCAGCAGCGCCTCGGCGCGCGCCAGGTCCTCGACGGTATCGACATCGGTGACGATACCGATATCATCCAGCGCCAAAAATGCTACGGAATTGATAGCTTGACAGGCACGCAGCACGGGGGCTGCGCCCTGATTTCCCTTTAAATCCAGCAAGCGGTCCAGGCAGGCGGCAGAAAACCCGACCGGGTGGCCGCGTTCCCCCTGATACATGGGAACAGCCACCGGCTGCTGTCGCAGCGCCGCCGCCACAGCGCGCAGGGTAGCGCCGCGAACCAGCGGCAGGTCGGCCGGCAGAATCAGCCAGCCCGCTGCGCCCGCCGTGGCGCGCACCGCTGCGGCAATCGAGTCACCCATGCCGGGATGCCCCGCATCTTCAAGATGCCAGGGCAGGCCGCTGGCGATGACCGCGTCCAGCGTGTGCTGCAGCACCGGCTTGCCGGCCAGCAGGGCCTGCAGCTTGTGCACCCGGCCACCGGACGCGGCGAACCGTTCACCGCGTCCGGAGGCCAGCACCAGCACCGTGGGCAAGCCTGACGCCTCCGGCATCGCGTTCATCTGGCCAGCTTGAAGGGCAGTTCCCGCAGCGCCTGGCCGGTCAGGCGCGCCAGCGCATTGGCAAAGGCCGGCGCCAGCGGCGGCAGGCCGGGTTCGCCCAGGCCGGTCGGCGCGTCGGCGCTGGGCACGATGAACACGGCGACCGCCGGCATGTCGGTGATGCGCGGCACGGCGTAGTCGCCGAAGTTGCTCTGCTCGACCACGCCGTCTTTCAGCGTGATCGCCGCACCCGGCAGGCACATGGACAGACCCATCAGCGCCGCGCCCTGGATTTGCGCTTCGATGCTGGTCGGGTTGATCGCCAGGTTGCAGTGCACGCCCGCCGTGACGGCGTGAAGTACCGGCGTTTTGTCCTTGACCGAAGCTTCAACCACATAGGCCACCACGGTGTTGAAGGACTCGTGCACCGCCACGCCCCAGGCGCGCCCGGCCGCCAGCGTGCGTTTGCCGTAGCCGGATTTATCCACCGCGAGCTGCAGCGCCGCGCGGTGGCGCGGATGTTTGCTGCCGAACTGTGTCATGCGGTAGGCCACCGGGTCCTGGCCGCTGCCGCGCGCGATCTCGTCGATCAGCGTTTCCATCACATAGGCGGTGTGGGTCGAGCCCACGCTGCGCCACCAGAGCACCGGCACATTGACTTTGGGGTGGTGCACCGACAGCCGCATCGGGATGTCGTAAGGCTCCTTCATGCCCTCGACCATGGTGCCGTCCACACCGTCCTTGACCATGAAGGCCTCGAACGGCGAGCCGCTCACGATGGACTGGCCGACGATCACATGGTCCCAGGCCAGGATGTTGCCCTGTGCGTCGTAGCCGATCTCGGCGCGGTGCACATGCATGGGCCGGTAATAACCGCCCTTGACGTCGTCCTCGCGGCTCCACAGGGTGCGCACCGGCGCATCGAGCCCCGCGGCACGCGCGGCTTTGGCCACACCGCAGGCTTCGACCACATACTCGCTGCTCGGGATCGCGCGGCGGCCGAAACCGCCACCGGCCATCTGCACATTCATCTTCAGGTTCTGCGGGGCCACGCCCAGCACCTTGGCAGCGGCCAGGGCATCCAGCCCAGGCATCTGCGTGCCCAGCCA